>JAPLKC010000049.1 GCA_026388255.1 Pseudomonadota bacterium
AATCCGGAAGGCACAAATCTTCATAATGAAGACATGTTAAGAACAAATACGGGGTTGGGATCAAAGGGGATTCGGGCAACAGGCCGTTTATTCTTGACATTATACTGTGACTTGGACTGTTTCCCGCTATAGTACATACTTTTAGGGTGGCATGTGTTTTTCATGCTGTTCCTCCGGTTGATCGTGTTCAAAAAATATCATGCGAAGAGAGATTTTCCATACTTTTTCAAAAAAACATGCATTCTTCTTTGCAAACCTTAGCGTTTCTGTCATATATTGTAGCCATGATCCATTTATTCAGTTTCGAAGGAGGAGCAATTTGACCATGAACGATGTGTTGCCGGAAGGCGAGGATCTGCGGAGAGCCGTCAGGTGGATGTCCGGAAGACTTCAGGACAGTCCCGATGGACCGGTTCCGGTTTTTGTCAATGAAGCTATATTTAAGTTTGACCTCTCACCGAAGGACGCCAATTTTCTGATAGAATTCTTCCGCCAGAGAGAAGAGGAAAAGTAATCCATTACTGTGATAAACGGGGCAAGTGCTTTTAGCGGTTCATTGGCATGGTTTTCGTGGAGATTTATAAGGCAGGAGGGGTGGGCAACAGGCCATAGAACTTTGGCCCCATATCCCCGCTATTTATATTTTCATGCCCTTTCCCGTCCATACGCCAATTCAGGTTTTTTCAATAAAATCGGCAAGACCCCTTGCAATCCTTTTTAAGCAATGGGTGAAATCGATGTATAAATAAGATGACTTGGGCATGCAAACGCCTGCTATGAGCCTGTTTTGATGAACAATATCATAATTGATAACAAGTTCAATGAGCTTTTCTTTTGCTTCTAAAACGTTATCCTTCAGGTGCGGATTTCCCGTAATAACATAGTCTTTCGTATCTCTGCACTGTCCGTACGTAATTTCAAGCAGAGACTTTATTTCCTTTACTGCCTTATCACTGAAAAGGATGTCGGATTCAACTTTAACAAGCATTTTGGTAATAAGGTTGTCTATTGCTAAAGCTATTGGCTGAAAAGCAAGAACCAGATTAACGTACCTTTTTTCAATTGGATCTTTTTCTTTTTCTGCAAATACTTTTTCCACAAATGGTAAAATTGCGGTATGCATTTTCTCGAATTTGGATGAACATTCTTTTAATAAGGTCGGATTATTTGCAAAAAATCCTTTATAAACGTCTTGAAGAATAGGTATTATTGCCTCAAACGTTTTATGGAATCGTTGGATTAAATCTTTTTCTTCCATTTTGCCTCCACAACTGAATTATTTTTTATAATTTCTATATTTACTTATAACACATGAACGTCAGGATGTCATAGTGAATTTTACTTCAAAGTGCACCACTTGAGGGCCTGACGAAATACCTCATATGTGGGATATTGGTGGGATGACGGGAACAAATCTTTACCCTTGACTTCAGGCTACAACTGGGGACAATAAACTACCCCGCCGCAAGCAGAGTTGTAGTTTATTAGGATTTTTTCACTTGAAAATCAATTAAAATTGCAGGAGAATCAAAAAAGGATAATAGGGATTAAAAATAAGTGTTATATTGAATGACCTGAATACTTTTAGTTTCAAAATGCTTTAAAACAACGCTGAGAAGGAGGGACCTTTATGAGCAATACAACAAAGGATCATAATTCCATGAACCGCAGGGATTTTCTGAAATTTGGAGCTTTAGGGGTTGCTGCAGCAACAGGTTTAAGCGGCTTAAGTAAAATTGCAGAAGGCGCTACTGCCTCGAAACCCGGTACAACACCAGTCTACCGTACATTGGGAAGGACAGGTCTTAAAGTGACTGTTGTGAGTTTTGGCGCCATGCTCACACCGGACCATGAACCGATGGAAGTTGCCTTTGACCTCGGTGTAAACTACGTTGATACTGCACGGAGATATATGAATGGCAGGAATGAAGAGATCGTTGCAAAGGCCCTCAAAGGTCGTCGGGACAAGGTTTATGTTGCCACAAAATCTCTTCCTTCATCAACAACAAAAAAGGATATTGTTAACGATGTGGAGACAAGTCTCTCCAAGCTCCGGATAGATTATATCGACGTGATCCAGCTCCACAACCTCACAAGTGGTGACCGGGCCTTTATACCTGAAACACGGGAAGCGCTTGTGGAACTACGCAAACAGGGTAAGGTCCGTTTCTTTGGCGTTACAACACACACGAATCAAGCCGATGTTTTAAAGGCCATTATGAATGACCCTGATAAATTTTTCGATACAGCGCTGGTGTCATATAATTTCACAAGCGAAGCGTCGGTTAAGCATGCCATTGCTCTTGCCGCAAAAAGCGGTATCGGTATTGTAGCCATGAAAACTCAGGCCGGAGGATATAAAACAGATGCCCTCGGATCCATCAGTCCACATCAGGCAGCACTTAAATGGGTGCTTCAGGATGCCAATGTGGCTTGTGCTATCCCCGGCATGAAAGATATGAGTATGCTTCAAGAGGCAACGGCGGTCATGGGAATGAAACTTACCCGCAGGGATGAACGCATTCTCGAACGTTATGCCGAAGCTATTGCTCCCTACTATTGCCATCTCTGCGCTCAATGTGAGCCTACATGCCCGCAGAATGTTGCCATCAGCACCATTAACCGCTCCATTATGTACGCTGAGGGGTATGAGAACATGGAACTGGCCAGAGCAACTTATGATGAACTACCTCCTGATGAATCAGCCTATGTGTGTTCCAATTGTAACGAGTGCGTAGCTCATTGTGTGAACGGTCTGAATATTGCCGCCAAAATGCAGAAGGCTAAAACATTGTTTGCGTAACAAATGGAGAAACGTAACATGATCCTATGGTTTTTCGCTTTTTTCTCACTCTTTGCCGTGAATGCGTATGCCGCGCTTGTTGATGCGCCAATAGAAAATGTGTTCCCCATAACAGGTTTTTCAGAAGGCTGGGTCATGGAAGGCAAAGTGAAAACATTCAACCCGGATAACCTTTATAAACACATTAATGGCGAAGCCGAACTCTATCTGCCCTACGGTTTTGAAACTCTCGGGACTGCCCTCTATATGAATAAGGATAATCCGGATAAGGCTCTTGCCGTGGATATCTACAGGATGGGCTCTCTTCTCGATGCTTTTGGAATATTTTCACGTTACCGCGATCCTGATGCAGCAGAGGCAAAGATAGGGGATGGGAGTTTTGTTAACGATTCCCAGTTGATGTTCTATAAAGACCGTTATTTTGTTCAGTTTTCTGCTTCAGGCTCTATAACCCCGGAAAGGAACGTATATACAGATTGTGCAAGGATAATTGCAAGAAATATTACTGGAGAATCTTTGAGTCCGAAGGAACTTGCTTTCCTGAACATTCCTGCTCTTATCCCCCAAACGGAAACGTACATTTCCCAGAGCGTCCTCGGGTATGCATTCTTTAAGAAAGGTCTTACGGCAAGAGCAACCATTAATGGCGAATCGGTTAGGGTATTTGTTATTTTCGGTGAATCCGAAAAGGATGCACTGGATATAGTTACCCGGTATGTCGATTATCTGAAAGGTACGGGCGTTGAGCCACGATTTAAAAAAGACGCAAAGAACATAAACATCCTTGCCCTGGATCCGCTTTATAAAGGTTTTGTCATACGGCAATACGGGCGTTATCTCATCGGTGTTGCAAACCTTGCAAACCCCGCCGAGGGTATTCCTTTTATAGAACAGATACAGTCACGTATTACTGAATAGCAAAAAACAGGATAAGACAGCAGGGAAGGCACGGTAGGGCGTTGTTTCATTCTTTGCATTTCCGTTGACACATTCATTCCGCTAACCCAACCTCATGAATTCCCCTCTATTTTGACTAATAATATAGATAATGAAGCACTGAACGAGTAAGCAAAGTTTGACGGTTGTTACGTGATTAAAGGCGATCTGCCTGAAATTGATAAAACTGTTATCCATACATTGCTGTGGTGGAGAATGCCATCCGTACCTCAAAAACAGACTTTCTGGAGTTACGTCCATGGAATGTACGGACAGAATAGAGCACAAGAGGCCATGCCCTGTTGGTCATGCTTGCATACATAATTATCAGATATCTGAAAAAGGCATGGTCTTCTCTTGATGTTACCATGGAGGAAGGGTATCCATTCTCTCTCTTCTCTTACCTCCTTTGAAATGGCCATAGAGGGCAAGGGATCTTCACATCATATCCCGGTTACTCAGGGGATAAATGCGGGACTTTCCGGCCATGAGACTTTGATAGCATGGGTAAAATGGAAAGATAAGTTCGTCCGTTGTTATAATACATTATGGATTATGGGATAGAAAAAGTCTTGGGACTCCGGCAGTACAAATCCTTGTCATGTATGCTTTTTTTAAGTATAATATCCGTTGAACGCTGAAAACGGCCATGAAATAAATCCCACATCGGCATCAACGCCCTGTTCCGATTGGTAATGAGAGGAGAAAATGAATATTTCAGTTATAGGGAGTACAGGATGCGGTAAGACAACACTCTTTCAGGCACTTAGTGGAATAGTTTCAGAAAACAAGCCTAACTCAGATGCCGTTGCAGTCATCGACGTCCCTGACGAGCGCGTAGACAAATTAACGGATATTTTTAAACCTAAGAAAACGATATATGCACGGATAGCCTTGTCTGATACCGTTGCAATTGAAGAAGGGAATGTAAGGAGCGAGACGATAAGCGCGAAGACCCTCAGGGAGATGCGTAACAGTGATGCATTCCTGCTTGTCCTGCGCAACTTTAACAACGGGAACCAGATAGACCTCACAGGCGAATTCTTCACGATCTTTAACGAGTTCATCTTTGCAGATATCCTGCAGATTGAAAACCGTCTGGAAAGGATGCGCAAACAACAGAGTAAAAAGGAAAGCAATGTCCTGGCCCAGGAAGAGGCCTTACTCATCGAATGTCTCGACCACCTGAACTCGGATAAACCGCTTGCGACATTTGGCTCCCTTAAACAGCACGGAAAAGAACTCAGGGGCTTTCAGTTCCTCTCTCAAAAGCCAATGATGGCCGTTCTAAACTGCGATGAGGAGAAACTGGCTTCTTCCGAATCGATTATGAATGACATCAGAAAAACCATCCCATCCCATATCCCGGTAATTACCGCATGTACGAAACTTGAAGCCGAGTTCGCACTCATGGCCTCTGAGGAGAAAGATGTTTTTATGGCAGAATACGGCATCAAGGAATCGGTGGCAGGACGCATTATCCGGCTTGCTTTTGAAACGCTCGGTCTTATCTCATTCTTAACTGTAGGAGAGGATGAGTGCCGTGCCTGGCCGATAAAAAATGGGATGAATGCCCAGGAGGCTGCCGGGGCGGTTCACACCGACCTCTCACAGAAATTTATCCGGGCAGAGACGGTCTCCTACGATGATTTTATTCATTACGGAGGCTTTGCAGGGTGCAAAAAAGCCGGCGTCTGGCGGCTCGAGGGAAAGACCTACATTGTGCAGGATGGGGACATTCTCAACATAAGGGCAGGAAATTAATTATGCACCTGTCACAGCCTTTATGCTCTCATATGTCACATCGATAAGTTTCTGAAGCGTACTTTCATCTATGGCAAGGGGCGGCATAAGAACGATTACATCACCGAGCGGGCGAATGATAACGCCTCTCTTTCTGGCTTCCGTGATTACCCTGTGACCTATTTTTTCTTTCGGGAGGAAAGGGCGTTTTGTCTTTTTGTTTTTCACAAGTTCTATGCCAACCATAAAACCGGACTGGCGTATATCCCCCACATGGGTAAGCCCGTAAAATCTCTGTAATTCCTTACTCAGCAGAGCCATCTTGACTGGCAGGTTTTCCAGTGTATTTTCCTTTTTGTACAGATTAAGGTTTTCAATTGCTACGCTGCATGCAACAGGATTCCCTGTGTATGTATGTCCATGGAAGAATGTTTTGAAATCTTCGAATTGACCGAGGAAGCCATTGAATACCTCATCAGTTGTCATGGTTGCAGCAAGGGGGAGGTATCCGCCGGTAACGCCTTTGGCAAGGCACATAAAATCAGGTTCAACCTTTTCTTTTTCACAAGCAAACATCGAGCCGGTTCTCCCGAAACCGGTAGCCACTTCATCGGCGATGAACAACAGTCCATTTTCTTTGGCGATTTTACGAATTTCAGAAAGAAACCCTTCCGGCTGAACGATAATACCGGCAGCTCCCTGAACGATAGGCTCAATAACTACAGCACAGGCTTCATCTCTATATTTCCTTACAACTTCTTCAAACCGTTGAATACAGGCCATGCCGCATGATCCCTTTTCAAGCTTAAGCGGACACCTGTAGCAATAGGGTGCGGGAGATTTGTAAGTCTTGAAAAGCAACGGCCCGTAGACCTTGTGAAAAAGGTCAATACCACCTATGCTTACCGAGCCTATCGTATCGCCGTGATACCCATTTGTAAAGGATATAAACCGTTTCCTGTTCTTTTCCCCTTTCTGCTGCCAGTACTGATAAGCCATCTTCAGGGCAATCTCAACGGACGTTGAACCATTATCGGAGTAAAAGACTTTGGACAGACCTTTTGGAGAAATATCAACAAGCATTTTCGCAAGTACAATGGATGGAACGTTGGCAATCCCCAGCAAGGTTGAATGGCACAGCGTTTCTGCCTGTTGTTTGATTGCTTCCACCAGCTCTTTTTTTCCATGTCCATGGACAATCACCCACAGGGAGGACACCCCATCAATGTACCTTTTACCATCAATATCAATAAGATAGCACCCTTCACCTTTTTCTATTACCAGCGGATGCATATCCATATAATCTTTCATCTGAGTAAAAGGATGCCAGATGTATGTTTTGTCCCACCCGATCAGTTGTTCTCTGTCGTACACTATTCCTCCTGAATTATAGTTTGGAGTTCAGGGTTGTAAAATCCGCAATCCCAAATCTATATCAAATCAGCTCCATCTTTTTCCCTGTATTAATAAGGGTCTCTATGGCATAGTCCATATCTTCCCTGGTAAACCCTCTCACAATGGTCAACCTTAGCCTGGATGCCCCCTCCGGTACGGTAGGCGGACGTATTGCTTGCAAAAACAGCCCCTTTTTCATAAGGAGATCCTGCATTTTCACTGTCTTTTTATCTTCTCCGACAACTATTGGTACAATAGGGCCTGTGCTGTTTTTTAAATCAAAACCGGCCTGAAGGAGATTTTTCCTCATATAGCCGATGTTTTGCCATAATTCATCTTTAAAAGATGTATTGTTTTTGATAAGCCTTAAAGATGCAAGGGATGCGGCTAAGGATGATATGGGTAATGCCGTCGTATACATAAATGTCCGGGCTCTGTTTATGAGAAACTCTATTACAACGGGATCGGCCAATGCAAAAGCGCCAAACGAACCAAGAGCCTTCCCGAAAGTTGCCATATGCGTATCCATTTTTCCCGATAAACCGAATAACTCTTCAACACCAGTACCCTTTTCACCAAAGATGCCTGTTCCATGGGCATCGTCCAGCATTATATGCGCCCCATACTTTTCTTTAAGCTGATGCAACTCCCTCAGAGGGGCTATATCACCGTCCATGCTGAAAAACGATTCTGTAAGAATAAATTTCTTACCCTTTGTTTTGTCCTTTTTCAGCTTTTTTTCAAGGTCGTTTGCATCTCCATGCCGGTAAATCACCTTTTTCGCACGGGAGAGTCTGGTGCTGTCTATGAGGCTTGAATGATTCAATTCATCGGTGAAGATTACATCACCTTCTTGTGTAATTGTGGAGACTATTCCTATATTTGCCATGTATCCGTTTGAAAAAATAAGCCCGCTTTTATACCCTTTATATTCTGCAATTTCATTCTCAAGTACCTTATGTATATCGATACTGCCTGATACACTACGTGAAGAACATGTGCCGGCGCCGTAGTTATCAACAGCTTCCCTGGCAGCATCAACAACGTCAGGATGGATATGCAAAGAAAGATAACTATTTGAGCAGAGGTTGAGATACTCCTTTGAATTATAAAGTATCTTTGTGGCAGAGACGGGTTTTATATATTTTAATGACCTGTAATTGCCTGTTTCTTTAAAATATTCCAGTATTTCGCAAATCCTGTTGTGCATTGATTAATACCTGCAGTTTAATAGTTAGTATGTCCGGATTCAATCACGGCGCTGCCTGTTCCCGGCAAGCGTCGTGCATTGCCTGCCTGAAAAATTTATAGCACTATCAATCTATGGCTGTCAACATGTATAACAATATTGGTTAACCGGCTAATAAAAAAACAGGGTGGATAAACAATCCACCCTGTTTTTGTTTAAAATTGTTAAGGTTTAACCTTTGATAATTCTTGGTAAAATCATCTGGTGCTGCGGTGTAATTGATGCAGGATTCTGATAGCAACAATTTGCAAATGCAACAAGATATGTTCTCAATGCCGGCAGGGTTACGACTTCGTCAACCATGCCTGTTTTTGCACAGTAGGATGGCCTTGACTTGTCAACATATTCCTGTACGGTTTTGTTCATAGATTCAATAACCGGTCCAAGGGGTTTCCCTGCATCCTTCTCTTTAACGAGCCTTCTTGCAAAGCTTGCAGCCGCTGCAGTTTCGCCGTGCATGACATAGATTTCTGTTGTTGCCACGCCGAGCGTAAAGGCGTTGTTGTTGTTGGCCTGAGGGCCTGCCATGATGTAGTGAGCTGCTGCTGTGCCCTTTCTCAGTACAACGGTCATCATCGGGAGCTCGCTCTGTTCAATGGAATAAATAAGTGCCTGGCCAAGACCAAGGAGTTCTGCCTTCTCTGCAATGTCGCCGACATCTATTCCCGATGTATCCTGGAGCCAGACCATGGGGATTCTGTCTCTGCCGCAAAGCGTAACAAATTCATTAATCTTTATAAGCCCTTCACGGTAAAACTTGCCACCGATTCCGGGATACGGTGCATACTTCGGATAGCCCTTCGGTAGCATGCCCTGCCTGTTTGCTACTATACCGATAAGAAAACCATCTATCTTTACAAGACCTGTATAAAGTTCAAAGCCAAAATCAGGCCTGAACTCCATATGCTCACTTCCGTCAACCAGTCTTGCCATAAACTGTTCTACGTCATAAACCATCTTCTGATTAAATGCTAATATGTTATATAAATCCTCTGCCGGGAACTGCGGTTCTGCCGGTTGTGCTACCCTGAAGAAACTTGCATCATAGGCAGGAAGTTTTACTACCCATGTCTTAAGGGAGTCAAGCAGGCTTTCTTCGGTCGGGTGAACTTCTTTAAAAAATCCTGTATGATCGTAGTGAATCTCAACCCTGCCCGGTGGTATTGATTTGAATTTCCTTGTTGCATCGATAAGCTGCTCTGCCATGGCTTCATCAAAAAATCCCTTTGGCGCCATGCCGCTGACGATACCTGCGCCACCTACTGCGATGTTGCAGTCTTTATGTGCAAGAAGTAAAGTAGGGGAGATACCCTGATAGCCGCCGCCTGCGGGGTTGGTTCCATAAATGACCGCAAGAACAGGGATACCGAGTTTATTGAGCTCTGCATGTCTGAAAAATGTTGTACCGTTGCCGCGCCTGTTGGCGTAGACTTTTTCCTGCTCGGTGAGCTTAACGCCGCTACAATTTACCAACCATACGAGAGGGCAGTGAAGTCTTTTTGCAATATCTGTTACTCTGAGTATATTGTCCGCCTGACCGGCAATCCATGCACCAGCCATGACTTTGTTGTCAAAACCGATGATGACACACCATCTTCCGTTAATCCTTCCAAGACCATCTACTACACCTGTTGTCCCGGACTCTTCTTCCATGGGGTCGTATAGCATGTGGAGAGGCGCCCATGTACCTGGATCGAGAATATATTCAAGTCTCTGATGAACCGTCCATTCACCTCTTTTATTCAAAGTTTCCTTTGGCAGACCTGCATTCTTCTTCTCTTCAATAAGCGCTGCTATTTCCTGTTCAACTTTTTTAATCTGTTCTGCGTTTGCTGCATTAACCTTAACTGGTTTACCCCAGTCCTGCATCTTTTCAAAATACGGTCTCATATATTACCTCCAGTGGGTTTTTGAGGATTTGTTATTATTTTCACAATTATATTTTTAATACCATTATTTGTCAATATAAAATACAGATAAAATTGCCAAATTGATTAAGAAAACGATAAATATCAAATTATCATATAAGGAGATAATTGTCATGTGATATTTTTCATTTCCTCCTTATAAATAGTATAGCAAACAGTAGAGCTTCCAGTGCTGTTTACAGGGGACCTCACAGCCTGTTCAATCAATAGGTGCCTTGAAGCTCTGCTGCGGGGAGATTCATTAGCTAATACCATAAACTAAACAAGTGGTTAAGAATATGTTTTTGTAAGCAGAAGCTTTATAGCGACATGTCTGATGTGATTGCCCCTCGGGTCTCATCCGACGAGAAAAGTAAATCTGTTCAAAATTCCTTGTCGATACTTCAGGGCTTACCTCGGGGTGATTCATTTCAATGATTGATAAAAGTTTGATTGCCCCGCAAAATGCTTCGGGGCAATCAAAGGCAGTCCGATTTTGTTAATCTACTACGGGTGTTATGAACTTAAGGATATATACGAACTTCTGGATTATGCTTGCATTTTTGGCAATGGCATTATTGTCACCTGCCAGAATTCTCAACTTTTCAGCGCTTTCTTCAATCTTCTTTATTTCGTTTCTGATCTCGTCCATTAGTGTCCCCCTCTCATATCTTTGTATCGTTTTGCTTTGAGGTCATAGCGCGGCAAGGCACCTGGAGGCTCAACCTTCACCTTGCATGATAGATTTGTTTTAATTTTATGTGCTTCTCCTGCCCTCTTGGCCACATCTTCGGCTGCTTCCTTGCTGAGGGACGGATCTACTTCTATTCTTAGAAGAACATTGTCCATGATGTCTTCACGGGTAACAACAAGTTCGTATTCAATAATTTCCGGAAAATCAGCCCTGATAAACTGCTCGACTGTTTTAGGTGAGAAAAGTACGCCGCGGATCTTGCTTATATCGTCAACTCTGCCAACAATCTCCATTAATTTTTTGGATGTTCTGCCGCATCCACATGTATCTGGTCCCTTGATTGCCACATCGTTTGTATTAAAACGAATTACCGGGAAGGACCTTCTGCCGAGAGGAGTAATGACTATTACGCCCTGTTCTCCCACTTCCACCTCTTTTGAGAGGGTCTCACGATCAAGCATTTCAAGAAGGAAAAAAGGTTCTATTATATGAAGTCCCTTTTGTTCCTTACACATACTTGCGAAACCGCATGTTTCTGTGCTGCCGATATGGTCAAACATTGTGCAACCATATGTTGCCTCAATACGTAAGCGTGTTGCTTCGGGAAGAGGTTCTCCTGCGCCTATTGCCCTCTCAATTCCGAGAGACTTCGGGTCAATGCCCATTGACATGGCTTCCTGGGCGATATTGAGAAGATACGTTGGAGTACCTGCCAGTGCATTTGCTTTGAGCTCTATGATTTTATTAACCCTTCCTTTTGTATCAAGGGCTCCGCCAGGCACAACTTCACATCCTATCTTTTCGGCAGCGTAATGTGCTTCCCAGAATGCTACATATACATTGTATCCAAATGGCAGAAAAACCCTGTGCCAGGGCCTGAATCCTGCCATCCAGAGTATATGGCACCATGATTCGATCCTCCATTGCCAGCTTTCATAGCTCTCAGGGACATAGACAGGCCTTCCGGTTGTTCCGCTTGTCTGCCTGAAGCTGGAAACTTCTTCGATATTAATACCAAGAAGACCTCCATACGGAAAAGGCTCGACATTCTCCTGCCATTTTCTTAACTCTTCTTTGTAGGTGAAGGGCACTTTTTTGATATCGTCAAATGTTTTAATGTCTTCGACTTCTATCCCCTTAAATTTTTCTTTGCAAAGGTTGGAATTAGCTTTACTATAGGAAAATAAGGTTTTGAAATATGAAAATTCGATAGCATCCAACTTCTCTCGGGGTAGTGTTTCGGTGTATTTGTTCCAGAATTCATTCATAGACTTTCACTCCTTGTGGTTTCATATTGTGAAACAGTGTTTCTATTATCTCAATTAATTTAAAAATAAACAAGGTTATTGTCAAGTAAATTTTACTTTGATTTTCCCGACTTTCTCTATTATAAAACGATATATTGAGCGATATCAAGCAGTTGCGTACATCAAAATCTCTTGTATATAGACTGTGCCAATAATAAATAGCTGGAATGACTTTGAAAATAAATTGTGCAATTTCTGCAATTTTTATGCTTGCTTTGTCAGTATTTTTAGGCGTAAATAAAATCAACTATTTTTGGAAGAATATATGATGGCAAACGAACAGCAAACAACAATATTACTTCAGGGCGTTGAAATATGGAATAAATGGAGAGAACAGAATCAAGACAAACAGATTGATCTGAGGGGGGTAAATTTAGAGAAGGCAAATTTAAATGATATCAATTTTTCTCATGCCAGACTTGAGGGCGCCAACCTTTCCTTTGCACAACTTGAAGGTGCAGATTTTACGCATGCAAACCTGAGAGGCGCCAACCTTTCCCATGCGCATCTTAAAAAAGCGCATTTTGCCTTTGCGCATCTTGAGCAGACAGTGCTTCTTTTTGCGAATATGAGGGGGGCGGACCTCCGCGGCGCCAACCTTCATAGTGCATCATTAGAGGATGCATATTTGCAAAACTCCGACCTTTCACATGCTCACCTTGAAAATGCTATGCTTGCATATGCAAACTTTAAAAATGCACATTTAGTCGATGCCAACCTGAAGGGCGCCAGCCTGAAGTCTGTAAATCTGGAAGGGGCAAACGTCTCCTCTGTTGCATACGATCAAAAAATCATGTTAAGGGTACTCAAAGAAACTTGGTTAAGCCCAAAAGCCCTTTGGAAAAGAAGGCACGATATAATTTTGGATACTACCATACGGTGTAGAGGTGCCTACGTTGCCTGTTATGGGAGCCAGAGATTCAGAGCTTTTATTCAGGATCAGGATTATTTAGAAGAACTCACGGAAACCGGATTTGGACGTTTCTTATGTTTTGTATGGTGGATGTTATCAAATTGTGGAAGATCTATCACCAGGTGGGCAGTCTGGTCATTCTTGTTTATACTCTTGTTTGCCCTTATATTTATGTTTATGGGGCCTAAACACTTTTATACACCAAAACTCGAGTTTAATTCTATAACCATGATTTATTACAGCGTGGTAACCTTCACGACGCTCGGGGGAGATATCTTTCCGAATACATCGTTGGCGGCAATTTTAACGATTGCAGAAGTACTGATTGGTTATCTAATGCTTGGCGGACTCATAAGCATTTTTGCAAGCAAACTTGCCCGTAGAGGAAGCTGAATCGGATATGCTCCACAAGCCTTATATAGGGTGTTAATACTTGCCGAGATAATCTGCAAGCACCCCTGTTGTTTCGCGCAGCCTTTGACTCATTACGGCGGCTATTTTCTGAAGTATTTTAGCGCCCATTCTCGGTTTTTCGTCGAGGATTCTGTCAAATTCCTGCCTGGTAAGCACTATCAGGACAGTTTCTTCTGATGCTATTGCAGTGGCTGACCTCGGGCTCCCATCTATTACAGACATTTCTCCGAATATTCTTCCGGTGCCTATGTATGTAATCAACTTATTTTCATTTCCGCTCTCTTTCAGAATATTTACTTTTCCTTTAAAGATGATGCACATAAAGGCCTTTTTATCCCCTTCTTCAAATATTGCGGCACCTTTTGGAAATGTTTCCGTACTCATGTATTTCGACAATTCCTCAAGTTCTCCCCAGGAGAATTCCTTGCTCAGAGGGGTTTTTTCAAGCATTTCTGCCCGTGCTGCCGCTGATTTTCCTAAGCTCATGCACACCTCCATATTCCTTATTATATCAATTTGCACTATTTCTACTATTTTTTTCTTTATATGTAACGTATCGTTTTACTTAAGAATTACCTGCCTGCCCATTAAAAAGCAGGGTTTAGCTCCATATCTTATAAATTTTACAGAATTATCTGAGAGCCTCCCAAAACTTCCTGCACTTTCATAACAAGCACAAAAGGAGTAAAGGGCTTAGAGATAAAGTGCACCTTACCTTTTAGAATTTCTTCGTGTGGTATGCGTTCATCGGTATAGCCGGACATAAGAATTGCCTTCATCTGTGGATATTTTGCCTTGAGCATATCCACCAGAACTGTACCTTTCTTGCCAGGTAGAACCACATCGGTGACAAGAAGGTCGATGGGGCCTTCCCTTGCTTCAACCCTGGAAATTGCATCATCGACACTTATTGCTGAAAGGACGGTATACCCTAAGCCTTCCAGCACATCTGTTACCATATTTAATATCCCTGGTTCATCTTCTACCACCAGTATTGTTGCTTTTCCGGATAAAATCAAAGAATCGGCAGGAGGTAAAAATACCTCCGCAGTTTTTTTATCCTGTACCGCTGCCGGGAAACAGATCGTAAAAGCGTTTCCCTTCCCCTTCTCACTGTCCACAGATATATTACCGCCAAACTGTTTTACGATACTATACACAATTGAAAGTCCCAACCCTGTTCCATCCGGTTTAATCATATAGAAGGGTTCAAAGATATGCGCCAATGTTGAAGGAAGTATTTCTGTTCCGGTGTCGGCAATGGTAAGTAAAACATATTCTCCGGGTAATGTATCTTTATTTGCACGGCAATACTCATCATCAAAACGCCGAGTGCCGGTTGTAATGCTTAAGGTTCCTCCTGTCGGCATTGCATCACGTGCATTCACCGAGAGGTTTAAAACAAGCTGTTCTATCAGTGATGGATCTGCCTTTATCAAACTAATATCGGGATCAAGAAAAAGATCGTATTGAATATCTTCACCCAGGAGCTGTTCCAGCATCTTTTCCATTTTCAGAACAATATCATTCAAATAAATTTCACTAAGCCTTACAAGCTGACTGCGACTTAAGGCAAGAAGCTGTTGGCATAGCTTAGAGGCACGCTCGGATGTTTCCTGTATACTTACAATTTCCTTATAACCTGAATCATCCGGTTTAATTCTATAAAGAAGCAGCTCCAAATTTCCCATGATTGCAGTAAGGAGGTTGCTGAAATCGTGTGCCATCCCGCCTGCCAATCTTCCTACTGCTTCAATCTTTTGCGATTGGATGAGCTGAGCTTCAAGCCTTTTTCGTTTTGTTATATCTTCAACAGTACCCTCATAATAAAGAATATTTCCTTTTTTATCACGAATTGCCCGGGCATTCATAGAAACCCAGTTCATGCTCCCGTCTTTTCGGTACATCTGGGCTTCAAAATTGTAAACCAGACTACGCTCTTTTAACAATCGCAGAAAGTCATTGCGGCGGCTTGAATCTACAAATAACTGTGAGGCTATTTCAACAACGGTACCCATTAAATCCTCTGGCGAGCTATATCCCAATATACGGGCAAGGGCATTATTTACATTAAGGAACCGCCCTTCAGGCGTTGTTTGAAAAACACCCTCTATGACATTTTCATATGTAATACGATATTTTTTCTCAAGTTGTTTTAACGCCTTCTCAGTGTTCTTTATTTCGGTAATATCAGTGGAAAATATTGAAACTTTTGATACCTGCCCTTCATGATTGAAAACCGGGTGAAGATAGTTGTCGTAATACTTGTTGTTTTGGGTATCCTCAAAATGGACTACCTTACCTGTAAAAATCGCTTCATCAATATGCTTTTTTATTTTTTTAGCAGCTTCCCGCGCAAAAAGATCGGAAATTTGTAGGCCAACAAGCTCGTCTCTGCTTATGTTTAGTTTATTGGCAGCCGCTTCGTTTCCCAGGATTATATTTCCGTACGTATTGATTAAAAAAACAGCTTCAGGATTTGAATTGAGTAAAATATGCATAATCTCTTCATATTTTGTTCGTTCTTCTTCTAATTTGTTATACTCTTCCTCTTTCGCCTTTGCGGTTTTAAGGGAGTAGCGCAACCATCGCAATTCCTTTAAAAGCTCTTCTTTGGTTTTTTCTTCATCATTCATATAATTCGCCTGAATCTTTCAATAGTATATTAAGTATAGCATACAAGACAATAATATTGTAAAAGAATCAATATTTATATATAGTTGTCCGACTTCTTATTAATAAGAAGTCTTTCCATTTTCTGCATCCTTGTTCTGTTTTGATGAGTTTGTCTTAATATTAACGGAGTTTTTTGTTCCAAAGGTCTTCCGCTTCTTTAATGCTGACAACCTCATACTTGCTCGCATCCATAAATATTCTCCAGAAGCCTATCAGGTCGGGATATTCAGGATGCGCTTTGGCCATGGAATAATGTTCCTTGCAAAGCAAAGATGTTTTTTCCATAATATTCGGATCGGAGGATGAAAGCCGCAGGCAATATTTGAGAAAGCGATAAACGGGATTACCCTTTTGTCGCTCCCCAGCTTGTAATCATCGAAAGATTCCCAATGGTGCAGTTAATGTCAACAATATATTCCATATGTATTAATAACAAAAAATACTACATGGTTATAAATAATTTTGAATATTAGAAGGGGGATGATAAACATCCCCCTTCTAAAGCTCTTATAGCGGGTTAATTAATGCTTCTTCAGGAAGTCAAGGCAGAACTTCAATGCCTCATCGCCAGGAAGACCCTTTGCAGTCACATCTTTTGCATACTGATCGAGCAATGGTTTTACAGCTGCTGCCCATCTTGCATTCTCTTCTGCTGATAAAGGTATAACTTTATTTCCTTTTTTCAAAGTAAATTCCCGGCCTGCTTTGTCAATTTCATCCCAGACCTTTCCCTGTTTTTCCATCCACTCGGCATTTACCTGATCAAAAATCTTCTGAATGTCGGGAGGAAGTGCATTCCATTTGTCTTTGTTCATAACAACGAACATGCCTGCCGTGTAAGCAGAACCGTAGCACTCGGTTGTGGACTTAATGATTTCACCCCATTTCCAGCCCTCAAGGGCTTCAAATGGAGCCATGGATCCGTCAACAACACCGGTGCGCAATGCATCATACGTCTCGGGCATCGGTGCGCCGACCGGGGCGCCACCTAAAGCCTGCACGATGGGTACCACACTTCCCTGTGCCCTTATCTTCATGCCCTTAAGGTCTTCAAGCTTATTAACCGGTTTTTTGGTATGAAGTATGCCGGGGCCATGGGCATGGAGGTATAAAACGTGGACTTTGTCGAGTTCTTTTGGTTTAAATTTATTATAGTACTCGTTTATAAGCTTGGTTGCAATTGTCCCGCTCTTGTAGCCGAGAGGCAAATCAATCATTGCCATCATCGGGAAGGTTCCTCTTGAGTAGCCAAGGACACTAAAACCGATGTCGGCAATACCTTTCACCACGCTATCGTAAGTTTGAGGCGCCGGCGTCAGTGTTCCGCCGGCATAATATGTTATTTTAACTCTGTTGTTCGTCCTCTTTTCTATCTCTTTGCACCACTGCTCTGAAAGAATGCTGTTTTTGTGACCAGCCTGGAAGAAATTGGAATAGTTAAGCTTAATCACCGTTTGTGCTGCTGCACCATCAGGAAATGAAACGAGACAGAAAGATACGAATAAAACTAGCAGAAAAAACCGATAAAAAATATTACCTTTCATAGCTAACCCCTCCTCTTTATTTTGTATCATTCATAATTAATAGCAATTTGAACCTGTTTGTCAACCATATTTTGTATACATTAATTTATTTATTAGTAATTCGTACAGTTTATTAAGTATATTCACTATAGTAAACAATTAATTAAATAAATAACCTTTCAAATTACAATGTGTTGTAAATGATTGGTTTATTATGGTAAATATTTTATGTGATAAATTTAACTTGACATTTATACTAATATTGTAAATAATTTTGTTTGTAGTAAGTCTTATCGAGATAGATTTTTCAGGGAGTTTTTTATGGCAAAAATAAAGATGACTTGTCCGATTTCAAAAGGAGTTTGTACTGAATGTGCCATATACAGGGGAAGGCACTTTTATCTGTGCTTTTCTAAGGAATATCATGGAGTGTCCCTTGGCGTAAACCAGATTGATGAGTTAAAGGCTCAATATAAAAAGGGAAACAACGTTCAGGATGAAAAGTTTGGGATGCCGGATAGTATTCAGATGAGTCCGAAATGGATTCAAGACGTTGAAGAATTGGTGGGAGAAGCGGCTGAAGCGGGAGAAAAGCTGAAAACGAGAGAAGGGCAAAGAAAACAAAAATAAAGAAAAGCGATAAGAGAGAAGGAGAGGACTAATGATAAAAGAAAGGAGAGGACTATGATTAATGATTTTAATTATCTGAAGCCTGGTACGCTTAAAGAAGCGCTTGCCATGTATGCCGAGCATGAAGATTGCAAGGTGATATGCGGCGGCCAGTCATTACTGATCGTAATGAGACAGGGGATGATTTCCCCGGAATACATGCTCGACATCAAGCACGTCAAGGAGCTTGACTATATCAAGTTCGATGCTAAAGACGGCCTGAGAATTGGCGCTACCACTACTCACCGTGCCATTGAAAAATCCGATGTGATTAAGAAGATTTATCCTGTGATGGTTTCAATGGAGAATAAGCTTGCCTCAATCCAGGTAAGAAACTGGGGCACTATAGGAGGCAACCTTGCCCATGCCGACTCCGCAGGAGACCCCGGACCTGTCTTGATCGCATTGAAAGCAAATATCAAGATAGGAAACGCAAAGGGCGAACGGACAGTGGCACTTGAGGATTTCTTTGTCGACTATTTTGAAACAGTAATGGATCACGAACTGGTACTGGAAGTTCATGTACCGGCTCCAGAGCCTAAAACCGGTGCAGCCTATCAGAAATTCAACCTTCTCGAAAGCGATATGGGCATTGTTGCGACTGCAGCGGCTGTTACACTTGACAACAGCGGCAAATGCAAGGATGTACGTGTTGTTCTGGGCAATGCCGGTTCTATACCGATAAGGGTTAAAAGGATTGAAGAGCTGTTAATTGGGAAGGCATACGATGAAAACCTTTTTGCTGAGGCAGGAAGCATGGCATCGGTAGACTGTGAACCTGTTGCAGATATCCATGGGTCTGAAGAACACAGAAGACATATACTGGGTGTATTGACAAAGAGGATGTTGAAACAGGCCTGGGAAGAAGCAAGAGGCTAACCGAGAAAGGAGGATAGAATATGGAAAAGAGATTATTAACGCTCAATGTAAACGGGCAGGATTATGAGTTATATATAAATCCGAAAACACTTTTAGTGGAAGCAATAAGAGATTATATAGGTTTAACCGGAACAAAAAGGGGATGCGATACGGTATCATGCGGAGCATGCACAGTGATGATCAATGGTATGGCCGTAAAGTCATGTTCGGTGCTTGCAATGCAGGCCGAAGGCTTTCAGATAACCACCGTTGAAGGGCTGGAAGTAAACGGTGAGCTGGCGCCTATTCAGAAGGCATTCATTGATAATGGCTCCTATCAGTGTGGTTTTTGTGCCCCCGGTATGATTATGTCTGCACAGGCATTACTCAATGAGAACAAGAGTCCCACCGAATGGGAGATTAAGGAAGGCATTGAAGGAAATATCTGCCGCTGCACTGGCTACAACAGCATCGTCCGGGCAATAGATGGGGCGGCAAAAGGTAAATATACGGAGGCTAAACCATGAACAAATACACCGTAATAAACCCACACTCAAAATTCACGGTACTCAACACCCACGTTCATAATATAGACGGCGTAGCAAAGGTGACCGGCAGGGCAGAATATACCTTCGACATTAAGTTGCCCGGTATGCTCTATGGTAAAATATTACGCAGCCCGCACCCTCACGCAAAGATCCTGAATATTGATTACAGCAGGGCACTGGAAATTCCCGGTGTATATGGCGTTGTAACCGGTAAGGACACCCTGGGGGTTAAACAGGGTATATGGCGGCGCTACAAAGACCTCTGCGATGAGCAGATACTGCCTGTCGATAAGGTCCGCTACATCGGTGAGCCTGTTGCAGCAGTGGCCGCGATAACAGAAGAGATTGCAGAAAAGGCCCTTGATTATATTGATGTTGAATACGAAGTGCTTCAAGGGGTATATGAACCTCTCGATGCTATAAAGAAGGACGCACCTGAAATCCATGAAGGATTTGAACGTAATATCAATGTTACCCGCCATATCGAGTGGGGCGAAGTGGAAGAAGCATTTGATGAAGCTGAATATGTCAGGGAAGACTGGTTCAAGTGCGGCGGTCAGGCGCATATGTGTATGGAAACCCGCGCAGCCGTGTCAAGCTACACACCTGAAAAAAAGATGACCATCTATTCATCCAACCAGTCCGCTTATTATATGCAGGCACTCATGGCCGGCGTACTCGGCATGAGAGAAGGTGATATACGAATTCTTGCTCAGTATGTTGGCGGCGGTTTTGGCGGCAAATTCGAACTCGATGGAGCAATCTTCTGCAGCGCCATTCTCTCCATGAAGCTCTTCAGACCGGTTAAGATCGTCTATACAAGAGAAGAGGATTTCATTGCTACGAAGCGTCGTACCCCCATGTTCTACTATGTCCGCACCGGCGTGAAAAAGGACGGCACCTTCTGTGCACGTGAAGCCAAGGTATTCACCAATGGCGGCGCATACACAGGCATGGGCGCAACAGCCCTTTACCTTACAGGCTTTTTCCACTCTTTCCCTTACAGATGGAAGGGCTACCGCTATGACGGCTACAGGGTCTACACAAATACGTTACCATCTACATCAATGCGCGGTTTCGGCGCTCCCCAGGCCATGTGGTGTTCGGAACAGCAGATCGAATGGATCGCCGCTGATCTTGGCCTTGATCCCATCGACATGAGAAGGAAGAACTCCCACTATGAAGGCTACGAAGTGCCGGGTCAGGCCACAATCGCAAGCTGCGGTATTGATCAGTGCTACGATGAAATCAGACAATGGATCGCATCAAAAGGCACATTACCGGCAAACAGATCTATCGGTATCTCTGCATGCGGTTTTATGTCGGGCGGTATCTTCAACTGGTTTGACACCCCATACTCCTTTTCGTCCGCTGTGGTCACCCTCAATCAGGACGGAACTGTCGAGCTGCATGTAGGCGCGCAGGAAATAGGCCAGGGTTCAAATACGACAATGGCCATCATTTGCGCAGAAGCGCTTGGCGTCAAAGTAACAGATATAAAGGTACATTCCGGCGATACCGATCACTGCCCTGCCGACCTTGGTGCATGGGGCTCCAGGCAGACACTTATGACAGGTAACGCAGTAAAGATGGCAGCAGAAAGTGCAAAGAAACAGCTTCTTGAGTTTGCATACGCACAGTCAGGATTAAACATCGTATATGACCTTGACATAAAAGACGGATGGGTACATGCCATTGCCCGGCCGGAAAGAGGTGAAGAATTTGTTCAATTAGTAAGGAAGGCGCTCCGCGGTAAAGACGGTCAGAGGATTATCGGCAGAGGTTATTATACGCCTCACCGTAAAGGTATGATCTCCCCGGCATACAGTTACATGCTTCAGGGGGTTGAAGTGGAGGTTGATGAGGAAACAGGCAAGATCAAGCTTATCGATAGCATGACAGCCCACGACTGCGGGCAGCCAATCAACCATCTCGGACTTATCGGCCAACTCGAAGGCGCATTCTCCATGGCTGCCGGCTACGGCTACCTTGAATACATGCCCTATGAAGATGGAAAATTAATGAACCCGAATCTGGTGGATTATAAGATGATCCGTGCCACAGAGATGCCGCCGGCAAACATTGCCGAGATTGACACATATGAGCCGGAAGGACCTTATGGCGCAAAAGAAGCAGGTGAAGGCCTTACCAACCCTACTGCTGCAGCAATAGGCAATGCGCTTTTCCATCGTTTTGGCATTCAGATGAAAGAATGCCCTGTACGGCCTGAGATGATTCTCGATGCTTTAAAGGAAAAGAAAGAGAAAGAAGCACAAGGGAAATAATAAACGAGGAGGAATAAAACATGAGCGAACCGATAACCGATCCTGTAATATGTCCTGTATGCGGTAAAAAAGCAAAAACAGGCAGTGCAATAGATTGTGCCAGACATATGTTCGGCACAGGCGATAAGCCTCACAGAGAGTGGGTTAATGCGCAGGGTTTATCATTTATAGACCTTTTGATCGAGCAGGCAACAACCCCTGGAAATGCGAGCTATCAGATTTTGGCCGATGTCATTGAAAAGACACGTCCAAAAAAGTAAGAGGTGATCAGAGGTAGCGAAGGAAGATTATTTTTATGAAAAGGAGGTATTAATGGTTATTGAGGGAAGTTTTACGGTAGACGCACCAATTGATAAATTGTTTGATTTTATGCTGCAACCTGAAAGTATCATGACATGCATACCGGGAACAGAGTCTGTCAGGATTATTGACGATAATTCCTATGAATGTATTGTAAAGCAGAAGGTCGGCATTATTACAGCAAAACTGAAATTTGTAAACAGGATGACAAAGATTGAGAAACCGACACACCTTGAGATTCAAGGTGAAGGTGAAGATGTAACAAAGCTCGGTCACTTTAAAAACAAGACCACTGTAGATTTGAAAGAAGTGTCTCCGGGCACGGTTGAAGTTAAATATGTATCAGATGTCAGCATTGTCGGAAAGCTTGCCATGTTCGGCGACAGGATTATGAGGGCAAAGGCAAAAGATGTGGAAAAGGATTTCACAAAAAACCTTAAGGAAAAGCTAAAAGCAATAGCATAATAAATCTTTCAAAAAATAATCTGGAAACACAAATAGAAAAGGCTCCTCAATTGAGGAGCCTTTTCTTGTTTCTTTTGAAATTCAGGGAACTATCTGAAGACTGAATGGTATGTGATTTTCTGCTGTTTTAGTCTATTAATGAAATTGCCGCAATTGTGGTGGAAACATTTTCCACCACTTTAAATATCTTCGCAAACCATAGCTGGTACTTGTTTTTCGATTTCTCTGAAACATTTTCAGAGAAATCGATCCATATATTACGCCTGTATATTATTTGATACTTTCCGTTTTGCTATACAGGCCATACCGATCCTACGCTTTTTTGTATATTTTTTACGGGAGAAACGAAAAAATCAGGAATAAAAAAAAGGGGAGCTTTTGGCTCCCCTTTTTAAATACACTTGCTGTTTCTTCTTAGAAGAAATAGATAGCGCCGACTCTGAAACTATTTACTGAGCCATGGCTGTCTATATACTGGGTGCCGTTCTGGAGGCATTCCTTGCCTGCATAGTTTGTGACAGCATTCATATACTCAAAACCTACCCTGAGTGCTGGACTTACATCATACAGAATATTAGCTGTGATTTGCTGGTTGTTCCGCACCATTCCAGCAGCAGCAGCAGTTGTATTGTAAGCATTAAGACTGTCGATCCAGTAAAGCGTTTACATATACCTGATTGGTTAAGTAATACATAATATGAGCATAACCGCCTGATACAACCGGTGCTGAGAAAGTAGGATTGGTAGCAGTACCAAAACTATAACTGTTGGGGGCCATATTGAGATGTGCCGCCGCAACGTTCTGAGAAGTAAAGGCACTAAATGCTGTCATCAATGCGCCTTTCTTATCTTCTTTCTTCTGGGGGATTATGGGGATTATAGTTTTTGCTTCAACAAGCCAGGTGTTGAGGTTGGTGTCGCCATATTTCCTTGCAACAGTTCTATCGCCCTCGATAGCCGCAGAAACCTGTGAATTATACTGATTCTTTTGAGATCCGAGCATTCCACCCAAGCTGAAGAGCATTTGCCAGGGGCCTATCTTTCCGCAGGAGTCAGTGGTGTAGTTGATATCGCCTGCAACAGCGGGCATTCCGCTATTGTTGTACGAATTGTTTCCGCTTGTACCACCGACAGCGGTACCGTTCATAAGGCCGGAGTTCATAATGCCGAAATTGACGAACCAATTCTTACCGAATTTTTGCTGCAACATTACCTGCTGTGTATTCGGAGTTCCCTTGTTGAATGGAGTTACTGTAGAGAAGTTAAGGGCGTTGCCTGACCAGGTCGGGAGTGTAGAAATAGTCGAAGGAACCTGACCTATAGTAAGGTTTGTATTCCCCCAATCCAGTTTTATAAATGCAAATTTCATCTCAAATGAACCATTATTGGTAGCTGACCATTGCCCGATAAAATCACCGGAAAGAAAGGCCATTGTTTTTGCGCCCCATGCGTCCGGACCTTTTACGAGGAAGTTAAGCTCTGACTGGCCCATACTCATGAAATAATTGCCCATTTCGTTAGCTGCGTTCTGATTTCCCTGAAAACCACCTGGTAAGGCAGAACTAAGTGCAGAGCCGACAGCCTGAGTGTTGTAGCCTGTCTCAAACTCCAAATAACCGCCAATCACTAAATCCCACCTGCTCGTTGCGCTTCCTGCATAGGTAATTGCAGGTACTGCAAGAAACAAAGCAAGCATAATTACTAAAATCTTCTTCATTCCTACCTCCTTTTTTGTTTTTAATATACTTTTAATTTTGCTATTAATAAAACTGTTGAAAATAATCACTTCACCTCCTTTTATTAAGTATTTTTAATTTATAGCAATGATGCAAATATTTGTCAAGATAAAAATTAAAATATTTTAAGAAATGGTGAAGAATTCCGAAAATCCCGAAACCGTAACTATAGAAACATTACCGTCTTAAAGGTTAAATCGGGAAAAGGGAGTCAGAACTAATTGAATTTGGCAAAGGCTGTTGAAGAAAACTCTAAACAGCATCCTTTTTATTGACATACGATATGGTTTATATTATATAAAACACACGCGGGAATAACTCAGCGGTAGAGTGCAACCTTGCCAAGGTTGAAGTCGCGGGTTCAAATCCCGT
>JAPLKC010000050.1 GCA_026388255.1 Pseudomonadota bacterium
TTATGGGTCCACCCACCTCTTTTGCAGCCTTCACCAGTGATCTTTCTTGCATTGCCTTCGCCTGGGAGCCTTTCAATGACCCGTATTTTCTCGAAACACGTATATAGTTTTCCGTAAGAACAAGGGCAATATCCGCAATTATCCCGAAATCGATAGCGCCTATTGACAGGAGATTCGCGGAATCACCGGTTATTGCCATGACGGCAAGGGTAATGGCGAGTGAAATCGGTATAATAAGGGAAGTCATAATTGCCGCACGGACATTCCCTAAAAAAACAAAGATTGTTATTGCTACCAGAGCCACACCCAGTGAAGCCGACTCGACAACCCTTTTGATTACAGTACTGACAAGCTCCCATCGTTCATAATATGGTACAACCTGGATGCCTTTCGGGAGTATTTTTGTATTAAGCTCTTTTACTTTTTCGTTGACCGCTTTTATGGATGGTATACTCTTTTCACCTCTCCTGAGGATTACATTTCCCATTACCACATCGTCATTACCATTCAGTATAACAATACCCGTCCTCGGGATATTTCCAAGGCTTACCTGGGCAATGTTCTTTATGAGGATAGGCTTCCCGCTCTTATATGCCACCACGTTGTTTTCAATATCCTCGATGCTCTTTATGAGTCCAAGACCCCGTACCATATAGTACTGATCGCCCAATTCAATAGTCCTTCCACCCACATTGATGTTTGACTTCGAGAGGGAATCGATTATCTGGGACAGGGTAATTCCATATTTTATTAGGTCTTCGGGGACAACCCTCACCACATAAGCCTTAATGTAACCCCCGTAACTTGCGACATCTTCAACGCCTTGTGCCGTTTTGATGGAGCGCCCTACAGTCCAGTCCTGTAACGTCCTTAATTCCATGAGATTATTGGAACCCTGGATTGTATACTGCATTACTTCACCCATAGGGCTGGCAATAAGGTTTGGTTTTACATCGTCGGGCAAGGACATATCGGCAAGCCTGTTTAGAACCTCCTGCCTCGCCTCCCTGTAGGGTATATCGTAGGAAAATTTACATTTAATGTCAGAAAGGCCGTAAAGTGATACCGAGTTGACCCTTTCCAGCCCTCTCATGCCGGCAAGGGCTATCTCAATAGGTATGGTAACCCTTCTTTCCACCTCTTCGGTGGATTTACCTTCATAAATGCTGACTATTTCCACCATCGGAGGCGATGGGTCCGGAAAGGCCTCGATATTCAAGCCTTTTACAACAAAAAGAGAGATGATGAAGACGGTAGCTGCAAGTACAAGAAATAACCCACCGTGGGTTGTTATGAATATTGTTAATCGTCTCATGGTTTTTCAAGCTCTATTGCAGAAATAACGATAGTGTCCCCTTCATTGAGGCCTTCAATGGCCACGGTCTTATCAGGCATTTCCCTGACGGGACGGATATCTTTCAGATCATAGGAATTGTTTTTATTCGGGATATAAACGTAAAACTTACCTTCCTTGTATATCATCGCAGACTGAGAAATAACAGGCAGCGATATCTTCTTCTGCTGAATCTTAATTTTTAAAAACATGTTCTGTTTAAAGATGTCTTTCCTGTCATTAATCTTGATAAAGGTTTTGACAGTTTTTGATTCGGTATCAGAGATGTCGCTTATGTAGGTTACAACTCCGGAGAAAGACAGATCATGGAACGTATCCGTAGAGAATTGAACAGTATTTCCCTTTTTGATCTTCGGGATGTCGGTATCATAAATATTGGCCACAATAACAATGTTCTGCGGGTCTGCAATGGTCATTAATGGCGTTGATGTGTCAACCCTATCACCCACATGAATAGGGATGTCGGCTACATACCCATCTATTGGCGCCCTTACAGTCACTGCGTCAGAACAGGTTTGTTTTACTTCAGCAATATTGTCTTCAATATGGCACCCAAAAAGCTGAAGCTTTCTTTTTATACCATCTGAAACAGCCTTGATCTGTTTGAAGGATGATTCGCTGTTCAAAAGGTCATTTTTTGTAATAGCCCCAATTTCAAAAAGTTGTTTATTCAGGCTGTATATCCGCTCTGCCTGATTTAATTGTATTACCGTTGAGAGGTAGCTTGAATATGTATCCGTAGCTTCCGGGCTTTTTATAAGGAGCAAGGGATCACCCTTTTTCACCCTGTCGCCTACCTTAATGAAGATTTGCCCTACCGTTCCTGTAAGGGGGGAAGCTAACCGTGAACTGCCGGTGAGATCGGGCTGTACACTTCCCGTTGCTTCAATGAAGGTCTGAACTTCCATACATGCGACTTTGAGCGTTTTAACATCCTGTCTCTTTTCTTTTGTGTTAGCCTGGGGAGACTTGTTGCAGCTTAACCCCATGAAGATGAGCATGAGTACAATGAATGATGGAATAATCCGCCTCATCATTTTATTTCTCCTGTATATACTTTTATGAGATCCCTGTTGAGCACTGACTGGATAAGAGCCTGGTGATATTTTGTGATGAAGTCTCTGTATGTTTTATGAGTGTCAAGTAGTTCCAGCACAGTTATTCCGCCTAAAGAAAAGGCCTTTTCGCTGTTCTGCATGAGGGTATCCATTTGTTCTTTATTGTCTCTGTAGGATTCGAAGACTTTCATTGCCGCAGCATAATTGTTAAGTGCCAGGTGTATATCCGATGCGACTCTTCTTTTTGTCTTTGCAAGCTGCACATCGATCTGTTTGAGTTCGGCAGTACGTTTTGCAATCTCCCCCTGATATCTGTTAAAGAAAGGAATAGGGATGCTGATGCCCATCCCCACGCCTGATGTAGCAGGATTGCCTGTGGAATCATACTCGCCGCCTATGGAAAAATCTGGAATCCTGTATGCCTTCCCAAGTGCAAGATTGTGTTCTGCCGACTTTCGCTGCCGCTGAAGCGACAGCAAGTCATGCCTGTTCTCATTTGCAACGGAAACAAGGTCTGCTTCCGTTAAAACAGGGTAACGGTCCTGGGCATAAACTTTTGCGGGTTTATGTCGTATGTCGCTGCCGAGAAGGAGACTGAATGAGTCGATATCATTGGCCCATTGCGTGGACAGGTTGGTCACATTATTTTCGAGGTCGATTCTTGCAACTTTAAGTTTTGTATAATCGATGGGGGAGAGAAACCCTGTGTTGAATCGTTTCTCTGCAACCTGTAGCAACCTGTCATACCGGACAAGTTCGCTGCGGGCAAATTCAATACTTAAATCGTCGAGGTTGAGGTTATAAAAGAGATTATAAAAACCTATGAGGAGGTTTCTTATCACATCTTTATGGGATATTCGTGTTGCTTCAAGGGTTTCTGCGGCAACACCGGTCCTTAAAGTTCTTTTCCCACCTGTCTCTATGAGTTGATCCACCCGTACGGTTAATTGTGTATTGTCCCACCTGTTGGTTTTCCCTCGGGACATGGCAAGATTGTTGTAGTTAACAGAGAGGTTCGGGTTCGGCAATAGTTTGGCTGTTATATAATCGGCATAAGCCTTGTCAATATCGTATTTACTCGCAATAATGTCAAAATTATTTTGATAAAATTGTGTGAGAGCTTCATCGAGCTTGATTTCTTCATAACACCATGCCGCAGACGTTACAGCCGATGCGATAAAAAACAACATTATGTATATATGCAGTATCGGTTTTTTTATCAATATCATTAACTACCTCAAATAAAGTTTTCCCTTCAATTCCTGCTTAAACCTGAAACAACCGTATATGATTATATTTTGCTAATGTGCTGTCAGATTTTAGAGGGATACAGGTTTGTTACACAATATGTGCTGCCGGCGGCCCCCTATAGAGGTGAGATGATAAGTGGAGCTGGCTTATGATGCGTTCCATGCTGGTAGACAGCAAGAACCCTGGAGAAGTATCGAGAAGATATGGCATCGGATCGTAGTAAGCCGTTGGGGCCAACTCAACCCCGGAATCTACACAGACAGGAAATTTTATTTTTGAATTCCTGTTTATCTGCTCAGACTCGATAGTTAAAATAGAGGTCAAAAAAAGGATAATAAAAACAACGCTGATGGCCTTAAAAAAGGTTTTTGTATATATCATATAAAATCCTGTTTACCGAATATATTTGTGAAATATAGCACAGAAGAGGGGGGATGTAAATTGAAATGTTAAAACACACACATCCATGTTTACCACAGCTTATCGCTTACAAACCTAATACCCATTCCCACAAAGGAGTTAATCTGTTCTCTCCCGAAGAGTCCTGACCCGCCAGTAAGATCGATTTGGATGCTGTCGCTTACTATATGCCTAAAACCGACTTGGTACGCACCCCCACTCTTCCCTGCGTAGGGATCGTTGCAGAAGATTTCCATGACGGCATGTAAGCCGCCGATCATGCGGATTTGCGTGCCCAATCCCCATGTTCCAACGGTAACCTCACTGCTGGTGGATATGCCAAGGTTGGCATGGATAAGCACCCGTTCCCGGTCAAACAAGGATTCTGTCATAGCAGCATAGACAAATCCATTCCATTGTTCCGGCCTGAAATCGCCCCTACCCCATGGCGGAGAAGCGCCGACGGCCATTGCCATGCCGGGATAGCTGTTGGGCTTAGCCTCCCATAAAAGGTATTTAAACTGTATTAAAGGCCCGGTTACAGAGAAACTCCGGTTTGATTCCATGTCAATAGGAAAACCGCCTGCAAAACCCACTGTTACTTCCGAGTTCTTCGTCGGTCCCAGGGCAACCAGGCTCAGATTTGAAAAAGAGTCCCGGGAATACCGGACTGAGGTCTCCATCTGTCCCATATGTTCTCCTACAACACGCGCGTCATCAGTTACAAAGGGGCGGACAGCATATACCGGCCGGACGAAAGCAATGGATAGAAAAATAAATAATAAATAAAATAAAGTCTTTGCGAAAATCATGATTTTTTCACCTCAAGCATTTCTTTGAAACGGATATTCCAAACTGGTAATTTCCATAACTTATTGATTATAATAGAGATACTTGCTAATAATTGCCTATTCTTAATAACTGCATTTAACTACTTGATTTAAAAATAATTTTATTTTCAATGATAATATCAAAATATGGCGGAATTCAATGAAAAAGTAAATACTTGTCTAATCAAAAAACCACATTTTGCATATAATCTATCGTATTATTAATTCGAGTAAAAACCGTTATGGGATATTCGTTAGCAAGGCAATGGGTAACCCAGATCCATCTATAGCGTTTTAAAACCTTATAGAAACACCGCTGATAAAAGTAAGGTCATATCCCGGATCGCTTAGGCCGCGCTTTACGCCAAGATCAAGATCAATTCTATCTGAAAGCGAGTAAACAAAACCACCCAGAAGAAAAACAGGATCGATGCACGAATCAGTGTCAGGGCTTGTGTCAACTCCAATATTTACCGCAATTTTAAATTTTTTAGTTATCTTCCATTCCCCTGCAAGGGATGCGTGCAACAAATTCTTTCTCGCATCATACCTGGCCTCATTTCTCATATATCCGAGATTCAAATGAAATGCAGCATGTTTAAATTCCTTCGTGCCGACGAAGTAGAATCTGTACCTGACCTCCCCGGTTCCAAGCCTCACATCCCCACCGCCAAAGCCTTTTGTATAATCACCGGTGGGTAGAATAATGCCCGGTTTGATTGCAAGGCTCAATCCATTTTTATTTTCATAAAAGCGCCACTTCAATTCCATCAGGGTGTCAGTGATTCCCTCAGGCGAACTTGTTATTCCCTCATTATTGATCTGGAAGTTTTGATACCCGGAAGAGATGATGAAGTCGATGTTGTCTTTTATCCCATAATCTAATTCCAACCCTATTGTTTTTTTGTTTACCCTTACGCCCTCATCATTGTCAGTGGAATATTCTCCGCCCAATTCAAGCAAATATTTTCCTTTCCCCTGAGTGCCGGTATCATCGGTAATCAAAGGACGGCCGGCGAACGCAGTTCCGAAGAGCACGAGAACGATCAAAAATACGATGAATGTTTTAACCGGCATCTTATCTTAATTAAGCCTTTACGGGCGGTTTTTGTCAAATTATTTTTACTCCTAAACCTGCTGCCTGAATTTTCATCCCCCTTTGGATCGACCTGTCTCCCTAAAAAAATTCGTTTCAGAAGTTGAATCACACTTGTCTATCTTCATGCTTCATGCCAGCTTCCCTTGCGCCTGTCCTCGCTTGCGTGGGCTTCACGGATTATTACACTTGTGGTGGTCTTTTCTTACCGTATGGAGCCATGGGCGCCTGTTGTTGTACAAAATCACAGAAAACCTGAAGCTCATATAATAATTTTTCAATATCTTCCCTTACATACGTTCCAAGGCCCTTTTCAAAATCTGTCTTTATGGATACCAGGCTTTTAACTTGTTTTTTAACGGATTTGGGTTTCGTATCAGTTGAGTCAGGTTTAACTTTTTTATATGCTGTGAGTATTCTTTCTAATGTAGCATTTGTTACCGGTGTCTTTATGACAGCATCGAATATCTTCATGCGATCGGGACATTCGAGGTTCGCGGCAAAGAAATATCCTTGGGAAACAGGCAGTTTTCCCTCCCGAATAGCGGCCTGAATTTCAGGAGAAAGTTTTATCAGGAGCAAGTTTTAAAAGTGAAATCGTGCGGAACAAGGTGGGATAAGACTTTCCGGAGATTTCTATAATTGCGTTCACAGTGAACGCAAATTGTTCCGGCAGGTCTTCGAGCCTCCGATTGTACATTACTAATTCACTCATCACTCCGTCCAAATCATACCCTTTATCAGGATGTTTTGCCTGAATATATGTAAGCATCCCCCTTGCCTGATCCATGGGATTCAGGTCTTCTCTCTGGAGGTTCTCTGTTAATTGCAAGGCAAGTATCTCATATTTCTGGGTTACTGCATCTACAACACGCACAGGGATGGATGGAAGTTCGAGCTTCTGTGCTGCCAGATAACGGCGTTCTCCGCAGAGGAGCAGATACTTACCGTCCTTTTGTGTAACAAGGGCAGGTTCAAGTACGCCCCGGTCTCTGATAGATTCCATAAGTGCCTTGAAGGACTCACCCTCCGTATTTATTCCTGAGCGAATCTGTTCTTCCACAATAATGCTTTCCAGAGGCAGGTACATAAATTCCGGACTTTCAACCTTGTTTTGTTCAGTCATATCTTGATCCCCCTTAATAAATTTCGTGAAACGGATAAAGCCGTATAAATCCTTCTTCCTCTGTATACTCTGCGAGAGACAAAGCAGTGGTAGTTCGAGTACAAGATCGCAACAAAAACATTTTATTTATCAATAAGTTATTACGATCTCCCCAAGACAACCCCGTCCCATTTGATACCGTTGCAATAAACGATAAATCCCGGCAATAAGAGATAAATGCATTATTCAGGTTGACTTGCTTTTTTGTGTCTTCCCGTGGTGAGCCACTTGTTCAGTCCGTCAAAGTAGACGTAAAATACCGGTGTTACATAGAGAGTCATAAGCTGTGAAAAGAGAAGACCGCCAACAACAGCAAGTCCCATGGGTTGACGGGCGTCTCCTCCTGCGCCTATGCCGAGCGCAAGGGGCATGGAACCAAAAAGTGCCGCCAGCGTGGTCATCATAATCGGACGGAAACGTATCAAACATGCTTTATGGATAGAGTCCTCGGAGTTTAACCCCTCAGTTCTTTCAGCCTCAAGGGCAAAGTCAACCATCATAATGCCATTCTTCTTAACGATGCCGATAAGAAGTATAATGCCCACCATACCGTACATGTCAAGCTCCCTGCCGAAGATAAGCAGCGTGAGTATAGCGCCGAACCCTGCAAGCGGGAGAGCTGTCAGTATGGTAATGGGGTGTATAAAGCTTTCATAGAGGATGCCGAGGATCATGTAAAGTATAAGGATCGTGATCGCCAGCAAAAAGCCCATGCTCCCGAATGACTTCTGAAATTCTTCCGCCGACCCCTGAAAACTGTATGACACACTCGTGGGGATATTCATATCTGTGGCGAGTTTTTTTGTGGCTTCAACGGCATTGCCTATCGAGTAACCCGGTTTCAGGTTAAAGGAAACAGTGGCGGACGTAAGCTGACCTGTATGGTTGACGCTTGTCGGGCCTGTCGTTTCCTCAAGGCGCGCCACAGTGCTTAACGAGATAGGCTTTCCGGCATTGGATTGGATGTAAAGGTATGAAAGCGCATTCGGGTCCTGCTTAAACTCCGGTTGAACTTCGAGTATCACGTAGTATTCGTTAAGCTCCGCATATATCGTTGATATTTTGCGCGACGCATAAGCGGAAAAAAAGGTATTCTGTACCTGATCAAAAGAAAGCCCCAGTGATGACGCCTTATCCCTGTCCACGTTTATGTATATCTTAGGATTGTTCAGTTTCACGTCGGTATTAACGTCTGTCAAGCCGGGAATGCCCTTCATCCTGGTTTCGAATATACCTGCAAATTTATAAAGTTCACTGATATCCGAGCCCTGAAGTGTAAACTGGTATTGGGCAAGGGAAGAACCTGCGCCTATCTGGATGGGCGGAGGGTTTTGAGGAAAGACAAAAATCCCCGGAATACTATTCAGCTTGGGCCGGATATCATCAATAATCTGATCTATCGACCTCTTTCTTTGATGCAGATTTTTCGTTTTAACGAATATGACGCCCTGGCTGTATGTATTTAGCCCTGCAACGGAAACAAAGGTCTCGATATCAGGCTCTTTTTGCACTATCTCATTTGCTGCTGCCTGATGTTTAACCATGTCGTCAAAGGAGATCCTGTCTGCCGCCTGAACCCAGGCAGAAAAGAAATTCTGATCCTGACTCGGCAGAAAGCCCTTAGGTATTTTCATAAACATGAAGGCTGTGCCGATCATAACGAATATGGTAAAAACGAGCGTCATCAGCCGGTGTCTGAGAACAAACTTCAAGGTCGATCCATAATATTCAGTCCCCATTTCAATAATGTGCTCGATGCTCTGGTAAAACCCTCCCTCATTCTTTTTTCCGGAAAAGCCTTTCAAAAGCCTGCTGCAAAGCATGGGGGTCAAAGTGATGGATATAAAGCCTGAAAGCAGGATTGCCACGGCAATGCTCACTGCAAATTCACGGAAAAGCTTCCCGATGAGGCCGGGCATTAAAAGGATAGGTATAAAAACTACCACGAGAGACAAGGTCATCGAGATGATCGTAAAACCGATCTCTTTTGAGCCGTTCAGCGATGCTGTCATGGCATCCTCGCCCATCTCCATGCGGCGGACGACATTTTCAAGCATGACTATGGCGTCGTCCACAACGAGCCCCACAGCAAGGACGAGGGCCATAAGGGATAGGTTGTTAAGGCTGTATCCGAGCAGGTCCATTGCAGAAAAGGTGGCGATAATCGAAAGGGGAATCGCGATATTCGGTATTATGGTAGACCTGAATGACCTCAAAAACAAGAATATGACGATGAGAACAATAAAAATCGTCAGGATCAGGGTAAACTGCACGTCCGCAATGGATTCTTCAATGTATTCCGAGGAATCATAGATCGTATGCCATTCTATTGATTCCGGTATCATGGTTTTCAACTTCGGAATAATATCCTTGATGCCCTGGGATACCTTCACGGCATTTGCGCCGGGCTGTTTTTTTATGGCAAGGACGATGGCGTATTGAAATTTTTCCTTTGTCCCGAACCATGCGGCAAACTGTTTGTCTTTTTCAACGCCGTCAATGGCGTCACCCACATCTTTGACTCTGACAGGTTTGCCGTTGTTGTATGTTACAATCATCTGCCGGTATGGTTCGGCAGCGAGAAGCTGACCGTTGGAATCAATGGTAAAAGCCTGGAACTGACCATCCAGTGTCCCGCCCGGCAGGTTCACATTGCCTTTTTTTACCGCATTCTCAACATCGTTTATCCCGATGCCTTTGTTGGCAAGGAGCTTTGGATTAACCTGAACGCGAACCGCATACTTTCGCCCGTATACGATGACCCGTGATACACCGTTTACTGTAGAGAAGTTTTGTGCAAGAAAATTTTCCCCGTAATCGTTCAGCTTGTTCAAGGGCATGGTGTTGGAAGTAAGGGCAAGGTAAATGATCGGCTGGTCAGAGGGATTCACCTTGTCGAAGGTGGGAGGACCCGGCATATTCTGCATGGGGAGCTCCCCTGTGGCAGCGTTGATCTTTGCGTTTACATCCTGGGCGCAGTTGTCGATGTTGCGGTCCAGTGTAAACTGAAGTGTGACGGTGGTGCTCCCCTTAAAGCTCTGGGACGACATGGATGTCAATCCCGCTATGCTTGAAAAATATTTTTCCAGAGGTTTTGCAACATTGGATGCCATGGTTTCAGGGCTTGCGCCGGGCATTGAGGCGCTTACCTGTATGGTCGGGAAATCCGTAGCCGGGAGGTCATTGATCGGCAGAGACGTATAACTTAAAATACCGAAAAAAAGTACGCCGAACATGACCAGAATGGTCATAACCGGTCTTTTAATCCATATTTCAGAAAGGTTCACTTACAGATGCCTTTTACTTTTTATTAGGCGTATCAACGGGTTTGGCAGTAGCGCCGGATACTGCCGGTGTCAAAAAATCCCTGATTTCTACAGGAAAGCCTTCACGAAGCTTCAACTGGCCGTCTGTAACGACGGTTTCATCTGCAAGGATGCCTTTAGTTATGACTGTTTCGTTGCCAATAGTCCTTGATACTGTGACAAGCCGATATTCAACCTTTTTGTCCGGTTTCACGACAAATATGTATGATCCGCTCTGGCTTATCTGAACAGCCGCCGCAGGGACTACGATGGAATTCGGTTCCTCGGTTAGTTGAAGGACTATGTTTACGAATTGCCCCGGCCAGAGAAATTTATCCTTATTGGCAAAGGTTGCTTTAAGCATTATCATTCCCGTTGCAGGGTCTACGGTATTATCGATGAATGAAAGAGTGCCTTCCAGTGTTTTATCCTGGAAACCCGGTGTAAAGGCCCGTACTTTCAATTTATTTGATGCCATGTATTTCCGTATATCGGGAAGCTGTTTCTCGGCAACGGAAAATTTTACATATATAGGGATTATCTGATTAATAACAGCAAGTTTAGTGTCATTGTCCTTTATCATTGTCCCTTCATGGACAATATACGCCCCGGTTCTGCCGGTAAGGGGGGCGCGGATATAACAAAAATCTACATTTAAACGGGCATTGTCTGCATCGGCCTTATCTCCGTTGACAATTGCTTCCTGGGTAGCTGCGAGCGTCTGTTTGTTCTCAAAGTCAGATTTGGAAACAGCGCCCTTTTCCATGAGAAAGGCATAGCGTTTTGCCTCTGATTCGTTATATTTTAATTGGGCCGTATCCTGCGCAAGCTTTGCCTCGGCGTTCCTGAGTTTTTCCTTAAAGGGCGCCGGGTCCAGCGTAAAAATCAGATCGCCTTTTTGAACATCCTGTCCTTCTTTGAAATGGATTTTTTGAAGCAGTCCTACCACGCGGGAATATATGGTAACGCTATTATTTGCTTCAACTGACCCGATTGCCTCTATTATTAAAGGCATTGTTTTCTGAACAGCTTTTCCTGCAAGGACAGGCACGCTGTGTTTTACCGGAGGCGGCGGTTTCTTTTTCGATAACGCAAAATAACCGGCGATAACCAGAACAATGACAATTACAATTATTGTGACTTTTTTGCTTTTCATTATTTATTCCCCATGGCTTTTTCGATATTTGCCTGAGCAATCTTGTAATCATAGAGTGCGCTTATGTTGGATAACTTTGCCTGACTGTATGAAACGGAAGCATCCGTGACTTCAAGGGGGTCTGCAATTCCGGCGCCGTATCTGAGGTTCGCAAGCTCAAGATTTTCCGTTGCCTGCCTTACTTGTACTTCAGTATTTGCAATTGAATCTTTGGCCTTTAACAGGTTTAAATATGCCTGTTTTACATCAAGCAGGATCTGTAGCTTCAGCGAGTCTATCTTGGCATCGATTGTTTTCTTGTTTGCAATTGCTTCAGCGACTTTGTTTGTAGTTAAGAATCCATCAAAAATATTCATTGACATTGTAATGCCTGCCTGAAAGCCCTGACCAAGAGGGTACTGACTGCCTATAGCATTATATGCAGCAACACCCGATAATTGTGGATAATATTCCCTTTTTGCAAGCTCAACAGCTTTTTCTGCTGAATCTTTTTGAGCAATCAACGATTTCATATCGGGTCTATTTTTATAGGCTTTACTGATGATATCCTCAACGTCCAATTCATATTTCTCAAAAAAAAGACTATCCTCAATTTGATATTCATATGCCAAATCTATACCCATTGCATTGTTCAGCATAATCCATGCGATTTTCAAATCGTTTTCCGCACCGATCAGGTTTAACTTCGCGTTACTCAAATCTACCTCTGCCTTTGTCACATCATATTTCGGTTTTTTCCCCGCTTCAAAAAACATAACTGCCTGATCAAAATGTTGCTTTAATCGTGCTACCGTTTCTATATTCACATCCCTTGATTTTTTTGTCTTTAAGACCCCGTAATAAGAACTTTTAACATTATTAGAAACCGTAATGGCAGTCGTATCAAGATCAAAACGCGATGACTCCAGGTTCAATTTTTTTATAAACACATTTGCAGGTGTCCGCCCAAAATCGTAAATTGTCTGGTTTAATGTGGCGCTGCCGAGATTCTTGTTGTATTGACTTAAATAAAGCCCTGAGAATAAGGGGTCTTTGGTATCGCTAACGGGATAATTTCTGGTGAAATTGGCAGATGTGTCCACCTTTGGAAAATAACTTGCTCTTGCCTGGCCAAGCTGGGCTTCTTTCTGCATGACCACATACCTGTCACGCATAAGAGTAGGTTGTATCTTCAGCGCTATCTCTATACACCTTTTCATGCTCAACTGTTCACCGTTTTTAATCAGCGGCTCATCTGCGTATACGGAAAACGGTATGATAAAAACGAGAATTATCCAGAATATATTGATTTTATTCATAACAGGATTTTCACATAATATTTTAAAGGATTCTTTTTGTCAAGCCTTTTAAAGATGTTTATGCAAGAATGGGCAGGCTAAGATGTTATTAGAAGGACGTTTCCGGGAGGTGTATAGTGTAGCGCCTCTTTCCAGAGCTGAGGACGTCTTTTTCGACAAGATTTTTTATCATCCTTGAAACAGTCTCGCGCGAACATCCGCATGAGCTTGCTATTTCAATTTGTGAAGGACCGTTTTCTATGATCAGATAATTTTTTACTTTAACGCCCGTTCTCTCGCCAATATCTATTAGGTATTTCAGGATTCTTCCTTCAACGCTTAAAAAGGCAAATCCCCTGATCCTTTCATCTGCAGCCCTCAGTCTTTTTGACAGGGTTTTCAGTATGCTCAGGGTGATTACGGGATTATCTACGAGGAGCTTTAAGAATTCAACCCTCTTTATAACTAAAAATGTCGAGTCCTCAGTCGTTATGATATCTGCAGACCTCGGCAGTTCATCAATAAGAGAAAGTTCTCCAAAAAAGCCGTCTTTTCCTATTATATCAAGGATATATTCCCTGCCGTCCTCGTCGTAGATCGACACCTTTACCTTGCCGTTAACGATAATGTACAGGGCATCCCCTTGTTCCCCCTCTTGAAAGACCACATAACCTTTTGGATAGCGTTTGAGCGCCGTTATCCTGGAGATTGCCTCTATCTCGTTGTATTTCAATGCGGAGAACAGGTGGACAGTCTTTATGTTGTCGATATATTGCTTCATGTCCGGCTGTCCAGTACCGTTTGTATGTCTTTTATTGCATTCGCGAGCGCCTCGGCAGGAACGCCGCCCTGTGCAATCTGAGGCCCGCCGCCGCCCTTTCCATTATATTTTTCTGCGAGCTTTTTGACAATCTTTCCTGCACTGTATGTGTTCTGAATATCCTTGCTCACTGCAACAACGAGCATCCCTTTTGCTTCATCTATTGTTCCGACGAGTGCGATGCAGCTTTTTGCCTTGCTCCTGATTATATCGGTCATTTTTCTCAGATCATCCGCCTTTGCGTTGTCAGTAAAGATGGATATAATCCTGACCCCGTCCTTCTCGTAGGCATGTTGCAGGGCATCATCAACCCTGTATATGATAATCTCATTTTTCAGTTTTTCAATTTCTTTTTCTTTTTCCCGCAGTTCTTCCATAATCCCTTGAACCTTCTCCAGGACTTTTGCAGACTCAATATTGGATACCAGGGCAATTGCATTGATAGTCTGCTTCTTCTCCCTGTTGAATACAACAGCCGCTTCCCCGGTAACCGCTTCTATTCTCCTTACGCCGGATGCAAGGGAGCCCTCGCTTACGATGGAAAAACTGCCTATCTCTCCGGTGTTTCTCGCATGGGTGCCTCCGCAAAGTTCTTTACTGAAATCGGCTATACCGACAACCCGCACGTTTTGACCGTATTTTTCCTCAAATAAGGCGGTTGCGCCTTCCCGTATCGCATCCTCCCGTGTTTTTATATCGGTAACGACATCTGTACACCCCATGATTTTTCTGTTCACGATGTCTTCAACCTGTGCTATTTCTTCATGGCTTATGGCCTGAAAATGGGTAAAATCGAACCTCAGTCTGTCCTTTTCCACAAGGGAACCTGACTGTTTCACGTGTGTCCCGAGCACCTGCCGCAATGCATACTGGAGGAGGTGTGTCGCAGTATGGTTTCTTGCCACAGACTTACGCCTGTTTTTATCAACCGATAAGCGAGCCCCGTCGCCTTTCTTCAGTACCCCTTTTTCAACAATAACCCTGTGCGAGAAAAGGTCTTCCTTTATCTTTTCAACGTTAATAACCCTTGCTTTTCCGGCAGGCGTTTCAATGATCCCCTCATCCTCAACCTGACCGCCGCTTTGTGCATAAAAAGGTGTTATATCGAAAAAGAGCCTTCCTTCTTCGCCTTCGCCAAGTTCTTCAACCATGCCCTGGTCTTTGACAATGTTTAAGATCATGCTGTCTGCCTCAAGGTCTTCATATCCGACAAAGATGTTTTTCGTATCTGCCTTCAATATTGCAGCATGCCCTTCATCCAGGGTTTCGCCTTTGATCCTTGAGCCTGTCCTTGACCTTTGTTTCTGTTCGCCGAGTGCCTGTTCAAAGCCGGGCATGTCAACAGAAAGGCCGTCTTCCTCTGCTATCTCTTTTGTAATATCGAGGGGAAAACCGTGTGTGTCGTAAAGTTTATAGACAAGTTCGCCGGGTATGGTGTGTCCGCCTTTTGATTTTATCTCATCGGCAATTTCCTCGTATACTCTCATGCCTATGCCAAGGGTTTCAATGAACCTCTCCTCTTCGCCTTTCAGAACACGCACTATGTAAGGATGGTTGCTTTTAATTTCTGGATACACATCATCCATCACATCTACAATTACTGAAGAGAGCTTGTACAGGTATTCTTTTTCTATGCCTATTTTTTTACCGTACCTTAATGCCCGCCGTATAATCCTTCTCAAAACATAGCCTCTGCCGTCTTTTGAAGGCAGAACACCGTCATTTATAATAAAGGTTGCGCCCCTGATATGGTCCGCTATGACCCTCATAGCAATATCCGTCTTTGCATCGTTGCCGTATGTACATCCTGCAATATCCCCGATCGCTGCAAGGATCGGGCTGAACAGGTCTGTCTCATAATTTCCTATCTTCCCCTGGAGTATCGAGCAAATCCTCTCAAGCCCCATACCTGTATCTATGGAAGGGCGGGGCAATTTCTTCAACGAGCCGTCTTTTGCCCTATCGAATTCCATGAATACAAGGTTCCAGATCTCAAGATACCTGTCGCAATCGCAGCCTACCTTGCATGAGGGTTGCCCGCATCCTATTCCTTCGCCAAGGTCATAGATGATCTCCGAGCAGGGACCACATGGGCCTTCATCCCCCATGGACCAGAAATTGTCTTTCTCGCCGAGCCTGACAATTCTGTCTTCCCGGACACCTATATCTTTCCAGAGCTTTTCAGCATCTTCATCTTTTTCATATACCGTAATCCACATTCTGTTTTCGTCAAGCCTTACTACGTCTTTTAAAAATTCCCAGGCATAGGCTATAGCCTCTTTTTTAAAATAATCCCCGAAGGAGAAATTGCCGAGCATCTCAAAAAACGTATGATGCCGCAATGTTTTCCCAACATTCTCAAGATCGTTATGCTTACCGCCGGCGCGTACGCACTTCTGGCATGTGGTTGCAGTGCTGTACGGTCTTTTCTCAATCCCGAGAAATGTATTCTTGAACTGCACCATCCCGGCATTAACGAACAGGAGCGTGGGGTCCTTGTCCGGCACCAGAGATGAACTTGGCACAACAGTGTGGCCATTTGATGAAAAATAATCTAAAAACTTCTTCCGTATTTCCTTTGATGTCACGCGTCACCCTTCTTTAATTCGTAATAGGCAAGTATTTTTCCATGAATCTCGTTTGCTGCCTCTCCGTGTTTTTTAAGGTAATCCTTGGCATTTTCTCTGCCTTGTCCGATCCGTATATCACCATATGAGTACCAGGTGCCGCTTTTTTCAACAATACCTGCATCAACACCCAGGTCAACCAGGTCTCCTTCTCTTGATATGCCCTGTCCGAATATTATATCGAACTCAGCTTCTTTAAACGGTGGAGCAACCTTATTCTTTACGACCTTTACCCTTGTCCTGCTTCCGACAACCTCCTGACCATCTTTGATGGAAGCTATTCTTCTGATATCAAGCCGTACAGAAGCATAAAATTTCAATGCATTCCCCCCTGTGGTGGTCTCGGGGTTTCCGAACATTATCCCTATTTTCTGCCTGATCTGGTTTATAAATATGACGGTAGTCATTGATTTGCTTATCGTTGCGGTGAGTTTCCGTAATGCCTGGGACATAAGTCGTGCCTGTAAACCCATATGGGCGTCGCCCATATCCCCCTCGATCTCTGCCCTTGGTACAAGGGCGGCAACAGAGTCGACCACAACAATATCGACACCTCCGCTCCTCACGAGAATCTCAGTAATTTCAAGGGCCTGTTCACCGGTATCCGGCTGGGAAATGAGTAGCTCGTCTGTTTTTACACCGATCTTTTTTGCATAGGCAACATCAAGCGCATGCTCGGCGTCTATAAATGCAGCTGTTCCGCCAATTTTCTGGATTTCCCCCACAACCTGCAATGCGAGCGTTGTTTTACCTGATGCCTCCGGGCCGAATATCTCGATGACCCTGCCCCTGGGCAGGCCTCCAACTCCGAGTGCTACATCCAACGCAATAGAACCTGTGCCTATAACAGGCACGGCCTCTATGGGTTTCTCTCCCAGCTTCATAATGGAGCCTTTCCCGAAAAGCTTCTCGATATGGGATACAGCCATATCTATTGCTTTTGTCCTGTTTTCCTCTTCTCTCACCTTTTATACCTCCCTTTGTTTCTGTTAGGCGCCCATTCCGCCTTCTGCGGGATCGGGGCGACCGTTTTCCTTTAATCTGCGGGGTTGCCTGTATGTCCTTATCGCTTTACACATTGGAACGTATTAAAAAATGTCCCATATCCTTAATTTATCTTGCTGGTTATCCTCCACTGCCTTTTAGGTTTAACTCCCATACCGGTGTATACAGCGCGCCTTCCGGTCTCAGGGTGCTCTTAAAAAGCACTATGGAGCCTGCAACAAAACTTATCCTCTCTATCTCTTTAATCGCCTTATCAGGTAAGGGCACAGGCATTTTCCTTCTCCCGATTGTGATATGCGGCGCGAAGGGCCTTTTTTCCTTTTCAATACCCAGAGTCAAAATGCTTTCCTCTATATCATTGTATATGTTTTTTATGTTGTCAACCCCATTTTCTAATGTGATTACAATAACCCTTGCCCTCCTTCTGTCCGGGAAGGCATCGATGCTTTTTATTGTCACTGCAAAAGGGGCATATTTTCTTTCTATGAACAATATTGATTCTTTTACCTGCCATGCCATTTTGTCTTCAATCTCGCCAAAGAATTTAAGCGTTATATGCTGGCCCGCCTCATTTACCCACTTTACCCCGTCAATGTGGGTTGCTGTAAATTTTATTACGGTTTTAAGGTACTTTTTAACATCATCAGAAATCTCCATTGCTAAAAATGCCCTCATATAAGCCTGCCTTCAAGGTAGTCAAGGACAAGTATTAGTGCAGCATCGGAAGTCTGTTTTTTTATCTCCTCCCTGTCTCCGTCGAATAAAAAACGACGAACAAAGGTTCCGACTGTACAGGAGATACAAATATAAACCGTTCCAACAGGTTTTTCAAGCGTGCCGCCTGCTGGGCCTGCAATGCCTGTCACGGAAAGCCCTATATCCACTCCTGCCGCCCGCCTTACGCCTTCTGCCATCAACCCGGCAACGTCATGGCTCACAGCGCCTTTTTTTGTAATAACTTCTTCCGGAACAGCGAGAAAAACCGTTTTCGCCTGGTTGCTGTATGTTATAAAACCTGCCTCAAAGTATTCCGATGCCCCGCTTATATTGGTAATCCTGTTTGCTATAAGCCCGCCCGTGCACGATTCGGCTGTGGCAATCTTCAAGCTGCTTTCTCTTAATATCGATCCTATTTTTTCTTCCAGCTTCATTTGAAGTTCACTGCTGTTTAAATTTATCCCCTTATGATTTTAAATACCATGTATCCTAAATACATAAGCAGGTTTGCAAAAATACCGGCAAGCACATCGTCGGCAACAACGCCATAACCCCCTTTAAGGCGTTCAACACGCCGTATAGGGTACGGCTTTATTATATCAAAAAACCTGAAGAGAATGAAGCCGCTAATGATGTTCAAGAGATTCGTCTCATGCCCTGCCATTGTAACAAGCATACCCACAAGCTCGTCTATTACTATATAGGAAGGATCTTCGCTGTCATATTTCAGGAGGTTAATACAGACAATTGAGCACACGGTCAAGCAGCAAATAAAAACCACATTCCCGGAAAAAGAACTGAAGGTAAAGAAATAGACAATAATACATCCGAGGATTGATGCATACGTCCCGGACGCGCCGGGCAGATAACCGATAAACCCGCAGGTAACGATGAAAAGCAGGAAATTGTTTGTCAATTTAGACAATGCCGAACTTTTATCAGTAGTTTCCAATTTAGTGCCCTTTCCCGTGCATAGCCTGACAGATATATATTGTATTATAACACTCGATCTGTGCCAAAAGCGATTTTTGCAACAACACCCTCATATATGCCATCTTCCTGTGATTGAGGTTATTGTAACAAACACAATGTCCAAAGTAAACCTGTTAAGCGTCATGGATTCAGTTTTTAGTTGAACTATCCTCGCTATTGAGCTAATTTAGATACAGATGTCCGAAAAACAGGTTCAAAAGTCGGGATATTCTTTCTGGTTTGTGCTGGTTGCAGCTATATTTACTGCCTGCCTCATCACATCGAATATTACTGCTATAAAACTGATACACATATTTGGTTTTGTTATGCCTGCTGCGATAATTGTTTTCCCGATAAGCTATATTTTCGGCGATGTACTCACCGAGGTATATGGTTACCAAACAGCACGACGTGTAATCTGGCTGGGTTTTTTATGCAACCTCTTTTCGGTAACTGCTATCTGGCTTGGACAGATTATGCCTGCGGCTTCATTCTGGGATGGACAGGCTGCATATGAACGTATTTTGGGCTATACGCCCCGATTGTTGGTCGCATCTTTTATTGCTTATCTGGTTGGTGAATTTGCGAACTCTTATGTGCTTGCAAAAATGAAATGTGCAACAAAGGGCAGGTGGCTGTGGACCCGGACCATCGGCTCGACACTTGTAGGGCAGGGGCTTGATTCACTGGTGTTTATAGTGCTCGCATTTGCAGGCGTTATTCCTGCATCAGGGCTTGTAAACGCAGTTATAACCCAGTGGCTTGTAAAATCAGCATATGAAGCCGTATTAACACCAGCAACTTACCGGATCGTGCTGTTCCTTAAACGCCGTGAAGGTATTGATTACTATGACTATGACACACGGTTCAACCCGTTCTTAATCATAGATTCCAGCAGGCGAAGCGATCTCCTGTAGTAAAATAACAATAAACTATTAATCTATGTTACATTCCGGAGGACCTTCCCCATTCACGCCAATTCATTCCCGTTTTCTTTTCCCAATCCGATTCAAAAGTTTCTGTAAAGAAACCGTGCAGTTTTTCGAAGAGTCTTTTCCAGCCAGGCTCGAATTCATATTTCAGTACATCTTCAAGAAAGGGCACGATCTCGCCGAGCTTCTCTTTCGGCAGGTATGCCCGTGCCCCCTTTTCATATGATTGTTTCAGGGCTTCAGGGCTCAAGGCGCGGGCTGTGAGCATTACGACTTTTAAATTTTTCTCCACAGCAATATTGAGAAGAACGAAACCGCTGACTCCCATAATATCGAGGATTACAACGTCGTAATTATTGGATTCCAGCTTATTTGCCGCCTCTTCATATGTGGTGGCCTTATCAAAGATGCATTTTGGGCAGGCATCCATAATCTCTTCTTCGAGAACCGTCAAAACATCAGGCTCATCATCAACTGCCCATTTAAAACAGACTCAGCCATAAAGTGCTCCTCCTTTTCAATTTTTTCCTAAAGGGATGGGATTCGTATTATAAAACATGTCCCTCCTCCTTCCTTGCTTGACAGTTAATGGTTCCGCTCATTGTTTCCAGGATGGTTCTTAAACGTGAAAGGCCGAATCCGAGGCCTCCCATGTCGTTATAGCAACCATATTCCCTCGCCCCTTAAGGGAGAGAGGGAATAATCATGCTACCCATTCTACTGGATACCCAGTAGCTGTGGGGAGGTTCAATCCTGTTTTTTATCCCAATCCGCTCCGAATTTTTCTGTAAAGAAACTATGCAATTTATCATAGAGTCTTTTCCAGCCAGGCTCGAATTCATATTTCAGTACATCTTCAAGAAAGGGCACGATCTCGCCGAGCTTATTTTTCGGCAGGTATGCCCGTGCCCCCTTTTCATATGATTGTTTCTAGGCTTCAGCGGTCAAGGCGCGGGCGGTGAGCATTACAACTTTTAAATTTTTCTTCACAGCCATATTGAGAAGAATAAAACCACTGACCCCCATAATATCCAGGATAACAAGATCGTAATCATTGGATTCCAGCTTGTTTGCCGCCTCTTCATATGTGGTGGCCTTATCAAAGGTGCATTGTGGACAGGTATCCATAATCTCTTCTTCGAGAACCGTCAAAACATCAGGCTCATCATCAACTGCGAGTATTTTTTTACCATTTAAAACAGACTCAGCCATAAAGTGCTCCTCCTTTTCAATTTTTTCC
>JAPLKC010000051.1 GCA_026388255.1 Pseudomonadota bacterium
CGCCACATAGGTTTCACCTGCAGGAAGATGGCTAAAAAGGTAGAGTTCACCCATAACGCCTCCGTCTGTCAACGTACCCGTAAGCTGTTGCCCATCTGTCCCGTAATGGGTAAAGACGTGTACCTGGCCATCCGTGACAATATAGAGCGACAGGACCTCCTTCCCTTCATTGATAAGGATATCCCCTGCTTTATAAAATTTCTGTGTTGCGATAGAGGCAATGGCCTTATATCCCTTGATGGTGATGCCCTTAAAAAGGGCCTCCTTTTTCAAAATGTCCATATCAAAAATAATTTCAGGCATCTTTGCGTCTCCTTTCATGCACCGTTGTACTGCATAGGCAGCAGCCTGTCTTACCCCTTCATCCCGATCATCGAGGAGCCGTTCTGCAACAGGGTAAAAACTCATATCGGGTGTATGTTCACCTACGGCATACGCCACGAGCATCCTTGTGACAGGGTCATCGCTCCTCGTCAACCCGGAAAAGATATAGGCCATATCATTTGTTTGTAAGAGAGGCAGAACTTGTCTCCCACGCTCTATCTTTTCGGCAAAAGGTATCTCATCAATGAGGGGGATAAGATACCTTGCCGTCTCCCTGTTGATGGATGTCTCCACCATCTCCACAGCCGCAGAAGCCTTGCCGGTGCGGAGGGACTCATACATCAATCTCATATCCTCATAGCGTACCCAAAGGGCATAAAAGACAGCGCCCATGATCTCTTCATTCTGTTCATGAAGGTGGATTTTGAGCATATCATAGCTATGGGAGACGGGATGACGCGAAAGAGTTTCCGCTGCAATCAAATTGTTATATGCTGTTGTTAATACCTTGAACATAAAAGGCATTACATTAAAATCTTTCATACCTGAATATCTCATGGCCTCAAGGATACCCAGTTGAATCCTTATAGGGCTGTCCAGTAAAGCTGTTTCGAGAAATGGCCTGGCGCCTTCGCCATAGGCGGCAATGGATTCGACAGCGCTTTCCCTGACTGCCTCCTTGTCATCGAGGCACTGAATCAAGCGGTTAATGGCCCGCGGGTCGCGATGGCCGCCGAAGAAAACCACCGCCTGAGCCCGTACAAGGTCGTCTTTGCTGTTCAATTGTTTCAGCGCTGTCTCAGGCGTGATATCCTCATGACATACTATATCTCTGTGGCTTTTGTAGTGCCCGGCGGTAATGCTGCCGGTTTGGAAAACCATAGGTGTTACATCCTGTTCCATGGCAATTTCGGATTCAATGCGGTCGAAATCGATACCTCCATCAATGAGCACCTGTTTAAGCCCCTCTTTGTATCGTTTTTTGAAGAGAACGGTCTCGAAAACCCAATACAGAGCAATTACGGCCGCAACAGGGGCCAACCCTTTTGCACTTACCACAGGCTTCAGCACAACCATCATAAGGGCGCCTATAATAACGGCTGCCTTTATTACGGTTCCCCTGACAAATACACGGCTCCATGCTCCGACAGCTTCAGGCACTACATTAAAGAGGACTTTATTGACAGGCCCGGTAATGGCCCTCTGGATGAATATGGCGGAAAACTGGCCATATGCTGCCGTAAATATATTGAAAAAGGGAGTGAGCGCAGCAAAAACACAAACGAAATTTAACGGCTGAATCATTGATGCGTTGGGTAGCCCCATTCTTGTATAGGCACGACCCATTACAAAAAGGAGAAGGAAACTTATCAGCGTTGTGCCCCCCCGGAAGACACTGAGAAAGGTCAGCAGGGCGTGTTCCGTGGCGAAACTGTGTTGAGCAATAACGCTGAACTGATATGTAAAGACAGGCAGCAGGATATTCGGAATAAGGCCTGATATAATCAGATAGCGTATAATGGGATACTGCCTTATGATAAACAAGATTTCCCCCGGTCCTTTGCTTAATGTCTTTTCTTCTCTTTCCTCAGAAGAAAGGGAACCGAGCATCCTTCCAGCCGATAAGGCCATTGCAGATGCGACAGCAAAGTAGCCTGCCGAGGTGATGATAAGAAGGGGTTCATATCCGGCGTATGAAGCAAGGGGCGCCGTGATAAAACTCCCCAGCGTGGTCCCCAGCACCTGTCCCGCCATAATGAGGGGAAAAATACGTTTTCCCTGACGGGCATCAAAAAGATCACATGCCATGTTCCAGAGGTATACCAGAAAAAACGAGTCCTGGAGGTTCAGGATTTGAAAAAGTATCGGATAGGCGATTACGCTCCCCCCTTGAATCATAAAAAAGAGGATTGTTATCGCAAGGGCGCATAGTATAAGAAAACAGCTCAGAAGTCTATGATCGGGGAATTTCACATTGAGACGATTCATAAATCCGAAAACAACGATGGTCACGACACCGTTAATGAGCAGCATGAGCGGAATAGAACCGGCGCCATAACGCTTGAGAAAAGTGGTATCCACATAGCTGCGGAAAATGGCCATGATAAAGAAGATGCCGAAAAAGATAGCGCCTATCCAGAGGAATTTTCTAATTTCCTGATCATATATGTTAAGCGTTTTTGAAAGAAAATTTTTCATGCCGTGGGCTTACCTGACAACCCCTGATTAATTGTTTGACATATATAAACCTCTTTTATAGACTGCATTCATAGACTGCATTAATAGACTGCATCAAATGGAGTCATTTTGTCAAACCGTATTCACCGCATCCTCATTTACACACATAATTCTATAGGCCTTGGTCACACCTTCAGGGTCCTGGCGATTATTACCGGCATAAAAAAATGGCGGCCTGATATTGATTTTCTTGTTGTGTCGGGTACATCGGTGCCCCATATCCTGTTGAGACAAGGCATTGAAGTCATTAAGCTCCCGAGTGTAAAAAAAGTGATAACAAGCGAAGGCGGTTTTTTATCTCCCCGGTATCTCCATGAGACAAGCCTTGATGATGTCCTTGAATACCGAAAAAGGGCTATTGCAGGCTCATTTGATTTTTTCAGGCCTGATGCACTGATGATCGAGCACTATATAGCCGGGTTGTCAGGCGAAGTCACCCCTCTTCTTGCCAGAAAAAAGACCTGCAAAGGGACTTCGGACGAATTCCCCCTGGTCAACATATCACGGGGCATTTTGGGTGGCGCTCCCGGATCGCATGAAGGCCGATTCCAGTTACCGCTGACCGATTATGTATCATTGTATGACTTCATGTATGTATTTGATGACAAAACCACCATAGACGTAAACAGGGAGTTCCTCGGCAATGATCCCCTCATTGAATCGAGAATCCGGTATGTGGGGAGAATAACCGATAAACATCTTGATGAATTGCCTGATCCTCAGGAGGTTCTCAAGCGATTCCGTCTGCCGGACAAACCTATCATTCTTATGAGCCTCTCCCGCCATGGTGATATCAGCGCTTTGAGTCGGCGCCTCATGTCCGCATTTCATCGAACAGGGCTGAGCAGACTCAGCCAGATCATCATGATCATAGACCCGTACCTTGACCAGAACATTTTTAAAGGTTTACAGAACGACCCCCTGTTTGAGGATGTCCGGTTCCTGCCATTTTTTTACCCCCTCATAGACCTCATCCATGTATCAAAACTGGTCGTATGCCGTGCAGGCTACAATATTATCAATGAGATCCTCCTGACCGATTCGAGGGCGCTCATCATACCGGAACACCATCCCGGCGGCGAGCAGGAGCGCCGTGCGTGTCTCATTCCCAAGGATAATGTCATTGTAATGACTGAAGAGGAGATACTTGCCTCTTTGCCTGACCATATCCTTTTGGACCTTCTAAACCGGAACACGGTTCCCCTCCATTTCAGCTTTGACAAATACCAAATCGGCAAAGGCATCATTACCGATTTAGAGGACTGGGCAAAGACACGTCAGCCTTGAGTTGTTCTTAAAGTGCTAAATTCATCGTGTTATATCGGCAGATACCGGACCGTATTCAGCCCAGTCGTCGGCTTGTTGTCTTCACCCCGTGTATGGACCGGGTATCCTCGCTTTGCACGAAGCAAGCATATAGTCTTTTGGCCTTAATCGTGAATTAAGAGAAGAAATGTTGGTTTTTAGGTGTTTCCTTGCTGTTTGACGTACCTACCTGGTGGCTACGATATTCTCAAGGAATTAGCTTGACCCCAATTGCTCTGAAATTCTCTTCCTAATTATCTGTGTCCTGAAAGAAGGCATACAAGGCAACTGTCAGAACCACATCCTCAACCCTGCATTGACACTGTGGGCAATATATTTTCCCTCGCCGATCTGGGCGTCATAGTTGACAGATAAGGACAAGTTATTTCCGGTCAATACGGTGATGCCTGTCCCGAGGGAAAGGAAACCCCTGTCAGGCGATGCGGTCTGGATGCTGAAAGGAGAGCTCCCCTGGGCCAACCGAGCGGATACGTTCTGACTGTTCCGTGAGAACTCATAACCGTAAGAGGCTCTTATGTTCGGCATGAGCAGTGCCTTCTCGGTCTGCCAGGCATAGGATACCTTCCCGCCTATATTTCCCAGGAGGGACTCGGTGTTCTGCTTGTCCACATCAAGGCTTATAGCATTAGCTCCCTTCTCAATATAGCTGTCGATACCAAGCTTGACATACTGGAAGGATGCATTCGGGGTAATGATCCAGTTGTTTTTGCGGAAATCGTAGCCTGTGCCTCCGTAAACGGTAAGCTGATTGCCTTTAGGGGATGCCGTGGCAGTACGGTCAAGTCCGGGGAATACGATGCGCCGTGTATTGTCGTAGTTGGCGAAGCCGTAGCTTATGCTGCCGTCCAAGTAGAAGTTATTTTTATAGTAGGTCCCGTAAGTTCCCAGGGTATAGCCGTCCATCTTTACTTTACTGCCTATGTTGTCCACATTGGCCCTGGAAGTATTGAGCCCCAGCATGAGACCGGCGATGAAGTTATTAGTAAAATGGTAGTCCGAGCCCATGGTAATACCCGTATTAGTGAAGTCATACCCTGTCGTGTCCGGCGTGTCCTTCTGGTTTCCGTAAACGGCATTGCCCCTTACGAAGAAGCCCCATCTTTCATCCACCCCTGAGGGAAGCATACCGGCGAGATCGGGGTTTATACTGGCAAGCATTATTGGTGCTCCATTCCCGTTTTTGAAGTACAGTCCGTTGAGACTCATACCCCGTATCCCGTGCCTGAGGTCGCTTAAGCGTTCAGAGAGGTTCCCTGTCTGGAAGGATGCGCTGCTGATTCCCATGCCGAATTGGGCATCAGAGCCTTTGGGGGCAAGCTGATCTAAAGCATAGGCTGCCTGTCCGTATGTGGGGAGATCATCGAGGGTATGTAAAACCGTATCAAGATCCCCTGCTGTTGCATTGCGCACCGAATTGAGCATGGAACCAACCGCCATCTGATTCGCAGTGAGAAAGGGAAGGAGGTTCTCATTGGTATAATCCCTTTCCACCATGAGATATACCTGGTTGGGAATGTCGTACTTGGATTTAAAGAGTACCGTAGGGGTAATGTTGGTGAGATGGGAGGTGAACTGTCCCGTTATCCCTGATGAGGCAGTAATGATGATGAATTTATTCTGCGGCTCCGGGACGTATCCGCCTGACCATAGAGTCTTGAGGCTACCGCTGAGGTTGGCTGTACCGTTTATGGCAAGGAGATCATTGCTGGTCGTGGAGGCTATCTCGATATTAAGGGTTCCCCCCGGGCCCTGGGTGTAGTTGCTGTTGAGAGTGAGGGTGCCGATGGACCCTCCCGGCGATACGATGCCATTGTTGACCACTTTGCTGAAAGTCCCATAACCGCCCACCGTGGCGCCTTGATTTACGGTCAGCGTGCCGCCAAGGGAAGCACCTGAGGATAGGAAGAGCAGTCCCTCGGACATGGTGGCCTGCCCGGTGTAGCCCGATCCGTTCCCGGATATGGTCAGTCCGGCGGAACCGGCAAAGGTGAAGGGACCGCTGCCGGAAAAAGAACCGCCTAAACTTGAGGCCTGGCCATTATTGTTAAAAGTACCGCCGCCGCTGTTTACCGTGATGTTCCGGGAGGTGCTGAGGGAAAGACTGGGCTGAAGAGTGCCTCCATTGAATGTCAATGTGCCTGAGGAAGCGCCAAGGTTAGCGTCTGAACTGACGTATAAGGTCCCGCTATTCAAGACCGTGCCGCCGGTGTATGTATTTGTGCCGGAGAGTGTCAGGCGCCCTGATCCGCTGACGGTTACCGTACCCGATCCCGATAGGACTCCACCGACTGTCTGGTTGCCGGAGGAGGTGTTGAAGTTCAAACCGTTTGCAGGGATAGTAAAACCGCTTTGCAGCACGTCAACCCCTGCCACCAGCAGGGTACCTCCGCCGAATGTCAGGGCATTATTGCTACCGCCGAGGTTGGCCCAGTTCGCTACCTTCACACTCCCATTATTCAAGACTGTGCCGCCGGTGTATGTATTTGTGCCTGTTAGTTCCAAAGTCCCGGCTCCTGCCTTCGTGAGACTTTCTGAACCGGAAATAACTCCGGAAAGCGTAAGGGTATTCCCATTGGTATCAAACGTACCGCCGCCGGAATTGAGGGTCACGCTCCTGGCAGATGTCATGTCCGAGGACAATTGCAGGGTACCTCCGCCAAAGAGCAATCCGCCGGACAATGCTCCCAAACTGGCGTTCTGTGTGACATTTATGATGCCGCCATTGAAGTACGTGCCCCCGGTATATGATGTAGAGCCGCGCAAGGTCAGCGTTCCTGAATTAACTTTGTAGAGGCCGCCGGAACCGTCGAAGGTTCCGTTGTTGGTGAAGGTGTTGTTGCCGGCATCGAAACGGATGTTTCCCGAAATGGCGCCGGAATTAACAAAGGCATTCCCTGTGCCCAGAAACTTTGCTGCGTAGGAGTCTGTTCCGGAAGCGCTGAGCGTGCCGTTATTGGTGAAGGTGTTGTTGTCGCCCTGCGCTAAAAATGCGATGCTGTTTGTTCCGGATACAGAGACTGTACCATTGTTAAGGACCGTGTTTCCGGTATTGACGCGTATTCCCCACAGGCCTGTCGAGTTTCCGGTGATGCTTCCGGTGACGGTATTTGTTATTGTATTGTTATCATAGACATGGATGCCGTTTCCGCCGGATAAGGGCTTAATGCTGCCGGAATTTGTGATGGTGTTATTGCTGACAGCGTCTATTCCGGTGACGACGTTGCTTATGGAAGCGCTGTTGGTGATGGTGTTACCGCTTGCAGCCAGAATGCCCGTAGGCTGCTGCAGAGCTTCATCCGGCGCAATGGCGATGGCGTTTGTAATGGTGGTGTTGCTCACGCCGCTATAGTCGAAGAAATGAAAATTGTCGACGGACGAATTGTTCTGGTCGAACACGCTGACCGTGATTTCTCTACCGTTGATGGACGTGACGGCATAGTTGTATCTCATTGCATAGACATCGCCCGGATAGACTGCCTGGTAGTTGCATGCCGTGCCTTCTTCTTCACACCCCATAGGGGCGCCGCCGGTTCCGGCCAGCACCTGGTAGGTGCCGTCGTGCAGGGTCCGGTAATAAATGTGCTCATGTCCAGCAAATAGAATTGAGGCATTTGTATTGTTGGCATTGCCGGATGTGGTGATCGTTTGCCATGTATCTGTCATATTGGGATTCGCTGAAGGAATCTCGGGAGACCAGGCCGGGACGTGGGTCAAAACAAAGGTATGGGCTGCCGTATTGTTTGCCAAAAGGCCTTTCATCCAGTCCTGTTGTGCTTGATTGATGCCGTATCCCGGCTCCACGGCATTTGTGGTGGCGTAAAAGCTGTCGGCAATGATGAAGAGTGAATTGCCAATATGGAATGATAAGGCCAAATTATCGAGCTCGGCGTGGCCAGGAACATTCTGTTTCTGTATAGTTAGCAAGTCTGTGCCATTAAAGTAGTTTTGGACATCTTGCTGCCTTTGCAGTGCTTGATCGGCAAGATTAGGCGCATGATGCATTGTATAGAGTTCATGGTTGCCCACGGCGAAGGCCGACGGGATGCCTGCAGCGGTAAAGCGATCCGTGAACACTTCTTTGAACTTTGTCAGATTGGTCACGCCGGTGTCGTAGCCGCCCCGGTAAGCAGCGTCGCCGCCGAAGATCACCACCTTGGGTTTTACGCTCATAGCGAGGATGCTGTCTACAATGGGGGTGAGGATGCTCGTGGTTATGAGATCGTTATTGGCATCGCCCCGGGTGTCCGCCACCCAGGCGAAACTCTGTGATTGGTCGGCATGTACGGGAATAACACAGCAGTGGATGGTAAAGACAAGTGTGAATATTATGAGAAGAAACTCAAAAATTGTACATTCGCTTTTGGTCGATGTAATTTGTCAACTCCTCAGCAAAGTATATTGAACATAGCCTGATGGAAATTTACCTTTGATCGTATGGTATGAATAACACAAGAAAAACAAAGTATCAATGCAATACATGCTAATTTTATTGTTAAAAATCAAACAATATCCATTAAAAAAACAATGCCTCCCTGGGTGTTAATTGCCAATTCTAACGTTGCATATCGGGCGAGGTTTTAAAAACTCAACTTCATTATCAATGGTGTTGATGGTCTCTCCCTTCATCATCTCTACCGTGCTATGGCTTTTCTCGGGGAAGAGATCGAAGACCAGTTGGATTGCACCCCGTTTTTGCCACAGTGTACCAAGGATGTTATCGAAGAGGATTTGTTCTCTCAACGCCGGAATCTCTTCAGCAGGCTGGACCTCGTTTTCTTCGACACCACCTCCATCTATTTCGAGGGAGAAGGAGGAGAAAGAATAGGCCGTCGGTGTTACCATTCCTCTCACTATGCGGGAGGTATCATGACGTTAATAAAATCTTCGAAGAACAATCTGTGGTGCCAAGAACTTTTTCCACATAACAATGTGGCTGAAATAGTTAAACTATTTTTTAGCAAGTGTTAAAGATCAGCTTGAATAAAGATTACTTTCTGAGTCAGGAATAAATATTTAGCCCACTAACCCCTTCGCCTCTTTTTTGTGGTCACAGCTTTTTCTTCGAAGTTCTCCCCAAGTCCATACCGTTTGAGTAGAAAAGGCCAATCAGGCTTTTCAATCAAACTGACAAGGGCATAATTTATCTTCGCTCTGTAGGGACTGTCTTTCGGAAGACCGAAGGCGAACTGGAACCTTCGGAAGTTTGTGGGATAGGTGGAAATCCGGTCTTTGTAGGTATTATATTTGAAATAATTGAGTGTGATCTCGTCGTACAAGACCCCTTCAATTTTGCGTTTGATTAAGGCATCCATCATTTCATCCTCATCCAGGTACAAGGTATACTTCCCCCCGATGGCTTTAAGGGGTACCGACTCGGCGCTCCCCTTGACACCTCCAAGGTGCATATGCTGAAGTGACTCTTCGCTTACTGAATTGACCATTGAACTGTTGATGGTGAGAGTACTCGCCAGTGAGGCAATTAATGCGCTGAGTGCAATGGTGCAGGAGAACATCCAGGCTATTCCGAGGATACGGGCTGTGAGCGATTTAAGGGTAACGCCAAAACAGACGCCGGAAGCAAGCGTTGAACCAACCCAATATATGCCTGAACCGATACCCTTTATAGCACTGCCACCGAAATAGTCCGGGTTTTCTCTCCGTTCGATAAGCCAAAAAAGAAAACCGAGGATACAGAGGATCAGCCCGAGAGATATTAATATCTTTAATGTTCCCCATGAAAAAAAGATTGCGATTGCTTCCCACCATAGATGGTGAGCCTTCTCCGGCAGCGTTGCTAAGGCAAGACGTGTACTTCCGAAGGCGAAAGTGTAGTCCATGAATTGCTCTCTCTCTGCTGTGACGTAAAAGGCCTCAATGGAAATGTCTATCTTATTCTCTCGAAGGGCATCGAGGAGTTCATGAAACTTCATTTCCTTGAACTCATAATCGACTTTAAGGCTTTGAGCTATGATCTTCCAGATGTCTACAGTCATTCCAGTCCATTCTCCACTATCCTCTTTTATAAGGTAGGGTGGATCATGTAAAACACCGACGACCAGTTTTTTCCCCGGAGGATAAGGGGAGCCTTCATAGGTTTTAGCTATCAGTACGGCAGGTAGAAGTATCAGTGCCACAAGAAGCGTTAATAAAATCGTATATTTCTTATTTCCCATAGATATACTCCTTTTTCAGTGAATAGTCGTCAGTAGATAGTGAATAGTCATAACCCATTCGCTGCCTCTTCATCGCTTTTCACTGCCTTTATCTCTTTTCTCTTTTCACTGCCTTTATCACTATTCATCCCTGAGTGCTGCGATAGGATCAAGTCGGGCTGCCTGACGTGCAGGATAGAAACCGAAAAAAACCCCCACTACCGTTGATACGCCAACGCCAAGAAGAATTGCTGTATAGGATATGAGAAACCCCCACTTCGCAAAGTATGCAAAAATATAAGAAACTGTAATTCCCAGTAATATACCGATAATACCCCCTGCAAGACAGAGGGTAACGGATTCTATAATGAACTGGCTTTGAATATCACTTTGCTGGGCGCCAAGTGCCCTGCGGATGCCGATCTCTTTTCTGCGCTCTGTAACAGAGACAAGCATCACATTCATCACGCCAACACCGCCTACAATCAGGGATATACTGCCAATGGCGCCGAGAAGGAGCGTAAAAAGTCGCATCTGTTTGCCCATGTCTTCTATCAATTGCTCGGCAGTACGCACTTTTATGATGAGCCCTCTCTGTTTTGCGCCAAAATAATGATTCAATTCTTTTTCCAGGACAGAAGCGTGTTGGAGTTTATTTAGTCTTGCAATAAATGTATTAATGCCTCTTTCTTCAAAGCTCCTCGACGCAGTGGTTATATGGGTGATTACCCCCTTATTGATTCCACCCGGCAGCATGCCCTCGCCTTCAGATGTCTTATTGATTATACCTATAACAGTGTAGATACGATTCCCGAATTTAAAATCCGACCCAAGGATGTTTTTTGACCCCGATTTTTGCAAAAAATCTGCAAGCTCAGATCCTATGACACAAAAATATCTGTAACTGTCGAGGTCGGATATCTGCCGCCCCTCATGAATCGTCAATTTGCATATATCAAAAAATGATTGTGTCACGCCAAGCATATCAACGAAAGTATTTTTACTGTTATGGGAAAATTGTGTACCTGAGGTAATATAAGGTGCAACGCTTGCAATGTTGGGAACATGTTTACTAAGGGCAAGGGTACCCGAAAGCGGGAAAGTCACCGTCTTGTTCGGGCTGCTGTAATCCTTTGATACTGCTATGATATTAATACCCATATCCTCAAATTGTTTGAGTGTTTGATTTTCAACTATCTCCCCGATAGATACCATGCCGATAACAGAACCAATGCCTATGATAATACCAATAAGCGCAAGAATGGTCCTTTGTTTGGCCTTTGTAAGGCTCTCTAAGGCCTCGTTTATATTTATTTTAAGCATCATTTTCTGTTTGCCATGCCCTGACTGTCAATGATGATCCCGTCCCTGAGCTCTGTCATTCTCTCACACTGTTTTGCTATGCCGAGATCATGGGTAATAATTACAAAGGTAATTCCCTCTTCCTCGTTCATTTTTTTAAAGAAAGCGAGAATTTCCTGGCCTGTATGGGTATCAAGAGCACCGGTCGGTTCATCAGCAAGAATAATTGCCGGTTTTCCTACCAGTGCCCGTGCAATTGCAACCCTTTGTTGCTGACCTCCTGAAAGTTCGTTAGGTTTATGATTTGCCCACTTATCCATTTCAACCTTCTTGAGGTATTCCATTGATTGTTCTTTAATCTCGCTTTTTTTAAGACCCCGATATATGAGCGGGATACCGACATTCTCAACAGCAGTTTTCCGTGGAAGAAGATTATACGATTGAAAGACAAAACCAATCTTCTTATTCCTCAATGTTGAAATCACTCTGTCATCATCATAGGTTATCCGTGTATCTTCAATAAAATACGATCCTGATGTAGGTTTATCAAGGAGACCCATTGTATTCATCAACGTTGATTTTCCACTACCTGACGGCCCTATGATGGCAAAAAGTTCCCCTTTATCTATTGTTATGGAAATGCCTCTGAGAACTTCCACCTCTTCAGGTCCGATCTTATATGTCTTATGTATATCGATTAATCGAAGCACGAATCATTCCTCAATCAGCACCTCATCGCCTTCTTTTATACCGTTGATAATTTCCACTAAATCCGGGGTAGTAATGCCGGTCTCAACTTTTACTTTTTTTGTCTGCCCTGTCCCCTTATCTTTCACAGTTAGAAAATAATTCCCGCCCTCCTCTGCAACCGCCTTGACAGGAACGGCAAGAGCATCAGTTTTTGAGTAGGTCAATATTTTAACATCAGCAGACATACCAAGGCGTATCTTTTCATTCACCGATTGGGACATCCCCTTGAGACGGATTTTTTCTGTGACTGATTGCGGAAGTCCGTCGAGAACAACAACCACTCTGAAGGAAGGAGGACCTTTCTGTGCCTCATCCTGTGTTGCCTGTGATGATATGCCGGATACCTTCCCTTTAAGCATTATGCCGGGGAAGGCATTTCCTGTTACTGTAACATCCTGACCGTTTTTTACTTTCAGCACTTCCATTTCATCTACATCAACGTGAACGGAAAGGTTCTCGATATTTCCTATTGTGACAAGTGTCTCTCCGCGGGTGAAGGAAACGCCTTTATCAATCCTTTTATCTTTTTTGTCTTTATCTCCGGAAGAAGGCAGGACAACAACACCATCCAAGGGCGCAGTCACATTCGCCCGATCAAGTTGTTTTTTTAATTCATCAAATTTTATTTTAGCGCTTTTCATATCCAGTGCAGCTACTTCAAGATAATTCCCGGTTCCTTTTGTCCTTGCGTTTTTCAATTCATCAACTGCATTATCATAGTCAAGTTTGGAACTTGAATATTGTTGTCTTGCATTTTCATACTCTGTTTCGGAAACAATTCCTTCTTTAAACAGACCTTCGGTAGCCTGAAAAGTCTTTTTTTGAGCTTCCAAGATCATATTCGATCTGGAAAGGGAGCGCTTAGCCTTCATTACGTCATCACTGTTTTCCCAGTCCCGCATATTTTTTACTTTGTCGGCTGCCTTTATGTAGTCTGTCTTTGCCCCGTCATATTTAACCTCAATATCTGATATATCCAGTTCTAACAGTGGCTGACCTCTTTTCACATATTCTCCGTACTGAAAGTGTTTGCCTTTTACAATCCCATCAAAGGGGCATACTATATTTACTGCTTCGCCGGGTTTTAAGGTTCCTTCCAGGGCGATACTTTCCGATATCGGTCCGGACTTTACTGCATGTGTTGTCACAGATGATCCTTTCTTCCTTCCGACTGCACTTTTATTGGCATGACTTCCGGCGTGGTGTATTCTCTTCCATTCATACAAACCGGCCGCAACAAATACCAGAATAATAAAAAATGTAACAAAAAGGCGTATCTTATGTGCCTTTTTCAAATCATCCCTGATGTTGTTGCATTCATGTTCAATTTCAAGATATGCCTTTCTAAGGTTTTCGTGTCTTTCTATCACTTCCCTTAAAGAACTGGTATGAACATTGCCCGGCTGGTCAGTTTCCGTCATGCTGTCATCACTCTCCCTTATCATTTGTCCGCCACTTTTACCTCGTTATCATCCTTCTTTATCTCAATCCTCCATGTTTTCAATGTAGTGCCCAACGTCTGATCAAGTAACGTAAGTGAGTTGAGATAATTGATAAAATTAAAAAGTTCATTGTTTTGAGTATTTATGAGATCATTTTGAAAGCTCACCAATTGAAAATTTGATGTCTGGCCGGCTTTTAGCTTTTTATTTTCAATATCAAGTTTCTGCTGAGAAAAAACACGGGCCTGTCTGGCAAGTTCAAATTGTTGAAACTGCAGTTCCACTGTCCTGACCGAGTTCTGCACAGCTATCGATAAAGCAATCTCCGCCTTTCTCAGATTAACCTTTGCCTGGTCATAGGCTACCTTGTTGGTGAGATAATTTTGCTCATAGGTCATGTCATTAAAAGGAATCGAAAGGGTGGTTCCAACATTCCAATCGCCTTTCCCGGCGCTCGCTGATGCATCATAAACAGACTTGTATTGAGTGCCGGTTATATTGCTACGTCCAAGGCCTGCGGTCACGGAAAAATCCCAGAGACGGTTGTTCTTAGCTACCACATAATTCAATCTCCCTGTCTCAAGATTTTGCAATGCCTGCAAGTAGTCAGGACTATTTTTCCTGGCAATTTTCATTGCTTCCTGAAAAGAAGGGGGGGTTACCTTCACATCGCCTTCTTCCACAGGTTCAAAAAAGGTATCCTGGTCTATGTTGAGGGTCTGAATCAATGCCAGTCGTGCAGATTCAATATTATTCCTATCCTGAACAAGCTGCAGTTTTCTTTGGGATATATCGGCATCTGACTGGACAAGCTCGGTTCTTGCCATCCTTCCGGCATCTATCAGTTTCTTGTTTGTTTCATAAGTTTTCTGCGATGTCTCCAGGGCTTTCTGATCTATGTTGAGTTGGCTCAGGGCCTGCGCGTAGGCCCTGTATTGCACTATTGCCAGGACTATCGTATTTATTGCTGTAGTTTTGAGATTAATGATACTTATCTCCTCGCTGACACGTGCTATTTTTACAGAAGCTGTGGCGACCTCGACCCCTCCACCTCTTAGAAGAGGTTGTACAAAAGAGAGTGCCCAGGTAGGGGAATATTGATAGGTTTGCTGGACATCCGCCTTGCTTGCAGGGTTATCCCAGGCAAAATTGAATATACCTCCGGTAGGAATAGTTACCAATGTGTTGAATTGCGCATCCTGATTTGAACCTGTGGTTCTTGGTATATCCTGGGGGTTTATCGAAGTTCGCTTGCTTGAGAGTTGGATGGCGCCCACACCAAAGGGCGTAAATTTGTGTTCAGCCACCTTAAGATTAAATCTATCACTGATACGGGTCAAAAAACCGTACCTGATGTCGAGATTGTTCTTGACGGCAAGCATTACACAATCAGCAAGGGTCATCTTTGGAATTCTTTTCTGTTGATCCTCCTGAACTTCTTCAGAATATCCCAGGGAGGCAAGAAAAATGAGAATAACAGGAATTAACCAGAATTTTTTCATGTACTTACCTTATCACAGCCTTATGCCCTTTTCCACAGATTATTGAAATAACATGCGGTTTTCAAATATCTATCTTTTTAAAACATTTATTGCCATTTGAGTCAAAGCGCTCGATGGTTTCATTACCGTAGTCAGCTTCATTAATTACGAGTTCCTTTCTCGTTCATGTTGGTCCGAATTCATTTCTCGTTGAAGCTGCATGGAAATTGAGTGCACAATCCACAAGTGGCTATAGGAATGTGACAATACTTGCACCAGATTGCTATCACAATATTCAGCGCCGAGTCCTTAAACG
>JAPLKC010000052.1 GCA_026388255.1 Pseudomonadota bacterium
ACTGGTTACTTCCCGTCTTAAACCCTTCGTTGTTGACGGAAAACCCATTGAACAGGTAGGAATGCCGTGGCATTTCGGTTACGCCGGTATGGCCACAGGAGACAGCGCCAACGTCCTGACCCCGGAATCATTAAGTCCAACATCAAACATCCCTGAGTACAAAGCATTCCTTTGTAATGTTGAGAAGGGAGGTAACAGGTCATGAGCGCAACAAGAGATTTTTCCCAGGATAGAACATTTCTGATAGATATGACAAGATGCACAGGCTGTCGTGCCTGCCAGGTGGCGTGCAAACAATGGAACCAGATGAAGGCTGAAAAGACCGTGTTTTTCACAGGCGAAGGTTACCAGAACCCGCCTGCTATGTCCGAATACACCCTTACAAAGGTCAAATTTCGCGATTATGAAAAAAACGGCCATAACCAGTTCGCCTTCTACAAAGAAATGTGTATGCATTGTAACGAACCTGCATGTGTGTCTGTATGCCCTGTCAGCGCCTTTATCAAGACCCCCGAAGGCCCGGTTGTTTACGACACCAAGCGTTGCATCGGTTGCCGCTTTTGTATGGTCGCCTGTCCCTTTGGCGTGCCCAAATACCAATGGAGCAAGGCCCTGCCCTTAGTGGTAAAATGCACCGGATGCTACAGTCGGCTTAAGGCAGGACTTAAACCTGCATGCGCAAAGGCATGTCCCTCGGCTATCTCCTACGGCAGCCGCACGGACATGATTCAGGAGGCAAAACGGCGTCTTGCAGCAAGACCTGACCGTTATTTTAATAAGATATATGGACTCGAAGAGGCTGGCGGTACCAGCGTATTATATCTTACAGAGCAGCCTTTCGATGACCTCGGATTCAAGCATGTCACCAAACGTCCCCTGCCCTCTCTCACATGGGCAGCCTTGCGTTTTGTGCCAGGCGTATTCCTTACTATGGGTGGTTCATTGGCCTTCATCTCCTGGCTTACCCACAGAAAAGACCGGTTGCGTAAAGAAGAGGAAGCAAAAAAGTCCGCGACAATTCAGCCAGAGGAGGGTGAATAATGTCTGCTATAGCAAGCATAAAACAGGAGATTAAAGGGTATCATATGTTTATTAAGACACTCATGCTTCTGGTTGCAGCCGGTGTGCTCGCTGCTGCAGCCCGTTTTATCTTCGGTCTCGGCACTACCACAAACTTGAGCGATGTATATCCCTGGGGGCTCTGGATTTCCTTTGATGTTGTAACATCCGTTCCTTTAGCGGCAGGCGCTTTCGTTTTGGGTGCAGTGGTTCACTGTTTTCATATTAAGAAACTGGAGCCGTTGGTTAGACCTGCAATCGTAACCGGTTTCCTCGGCTATTCCCTTGTATGTATTGGTCTTATACTTGATCTGGGACAGCCCCAGCGGGGATGGCATGTTTTCGCATATCCTAATCTGCATTCACCGATGTTTGAAGTAGCCCTTTGTGTCATGTCTTATACGACAGTTGCATGTCTTGAGTTTCTTTCACCTGTATGCGAAAAATTCGGGTTTCATATACCGCTTCGCCTGCTCCGCACCATAGAGGTGCCTCTAATAGTTCTAGGAGCGGCAATTGCTACGCTACATCAGTCGACTATCGGCACCTTCTTTCTCATCGCCGTAGATAAGCTTCACAACCTTTGGTACAACCCGCTCCTGCCGATGCTCTTCTGGATCTCGGCTGTTTTCACAGGCCTCGCCATTGTTATTGTTGAAGCCATCATGGTACACCGGTATCTGAAACAACCTGATGAAACAGAGTTGCTTGCCACGCTGACGAAAATCATCCCCTGGTTTCTCGGAATCTACCTTTTCATCAAAGTCTATACCCTCTTCTTTCTGAGTGCAAGGCCGCTCTTTGATCGTCCAGGGCTCACAATTCTTTTTCTTATGGAGGTAGTACTGGGCATCATAATCCCTTTAATCATGTTTATGAGCAAACGCATAAGGACCGACAGCCGGTGGCAGTTGCGCGCTGCAAGCATGGTCGTTTTTTTCGGTCTTGTGCTGAACCGATTCAATGTCTCCATGTTCGGCTTGATCCAGAAAGACCAGAAGATATATTATCCATCATTCCTGGAATCGGTTGTGACAGTTGGGATCATCGCAGCCCATATACTGTTTTTTGCTTTGATAGCAAGGTACTTCCCGATTTTTGAGCACCACCCCGAAGAAGTTGATTACTCAATTCCCGACCGTTTTCACCGGATCGAGAAACACCCTGTAACTGAAAAAACTATATAACTTGACATCATTGGATTCCCACAGTCTTACCCCTGGGAATCCAATCTTCGTTGGCCGGAGTTTATTCCAATTTTAAATCAAAGATGTAATGAACTCCCCCGCAATAAATTGTGGGGCAATCAAGGCGGCAAGGAAGAGGTGGCGTAGACACAAGCGAAGCGAGTTGAGGGGTTGGCCTGGGCGCCCGCTTTAGCGGGTCGTAGCTTGATGCCCGTGGAGGGGGCCGCTTGCGGGTGTTCCAGAAATAGCGGAGACGATGACAAAGCCAGCGATGATAGCGCTTTGATCTGGAATTGGAATTACTCGATCATATATTTCTTTACCTTGGAGATCAGGTTAATCCGTGATATGCCAAGAATCTGCGCTGCCCTTGTTTTGTTTCCGCCAGTGTGATGGAGGATCTTCTTGATATGCTCCTTTTCGACGTCAATCAAAGCTTTCAGCGGTATCTCCGCCAATCCGTCATCAATCATCGGTGCGCTTTCGAGGAAATAATTGGGAAGAGATTTCTTTCTTAATTCGTTCGTAGATTCAACAATAACACCACTATTGATTATGTTCATCAACTCCCGGACATTGCCGGGATAGTCGAAATGGGACAGGAGCTTCATGGCTGCTTCGGAGATTTTCTCTATTTTCTTATCGTTAAGTTCGGAGAACTTTCTGAGAAAATGCATGCATAGCAGGGGAATGTCGCCTTTTCTATCCCTGAGGGGAGGGAGATAAACTGAATTCATATTCAAACGATAGAAGAGGTCTTTCCTGAAGTCTCCCGTTTTTATCTCCTGGTGCAAGTTCTTATTGGTGGCGGCAATAATCCGCACGTCGACTTTCAGATTCTTGGTGGAGCCCATGCGAAAAAACTCCCCTTCCTGCAAGACTCTAAGGAGCTTCACCTGTATGGGCAGGGCCAGCTCACCAATTTCATCAAGAAAAAGCGTGCCCTTGTCCGCTACTTCCAGAAACCCCCTTTTCTGTGTTGTTGCCCCTGTGAAGGCACCCTGATTGTGACCGAAAAACTCAGAGGAAAAGAGCTCGTTGGCAAATGTGCCTGCATTCACGGCAACAAAGTTTTCCTTATTTCTTTTGCTGATTTTGTGTATGGCCCTTGCGATAAGTTCTTTTCCTGTGCCGCTCTCACCCCATATTAGTATACTGTTGTCCGTCTGGGCCATCTTTTCAACAACGGAGAAGATGTTGTGCATTTTCTCATTCTGGGTGATAATATCCTTGAAGGCATCCGCAAATTTCAGATCGGGGGATACGCGGACCTCCTGTTCAATAATCTTCTGGTTTTGCCTGTTTTCCATGGCGGCGTTGATCAAATTCAAAAGTTGTTCCGTATCAACAGGCTTGGTTAGATACTCGATTGCCCCGAGTTTCATCGCCGAGACGGCAAGGGCCACATCCTCCACACCGGTGAGGACAATAGTCTCCACATCTACGTTGTTTTCCTGGATATGTCTCAAGATGTCCAACCCGGTGACTTCGGGCATATCCATGTCTAGCAACAGGATGTCGTACTGATTCGCAGCAAGCTCGCTGTATGCTTTCGTACTGTTGCTAAGCGTCTTTATGTCAAACGTACCTGCCTGGAGCAGAAAAATGTTGAGATAGTTCAGCACGGCCTGATCGTCATCTATGACGAGAATCTTGTTCATTTGCCCTCCTCAGGGCTTCTTGGAAGGTAGATGCAGAAGGTAGTACCAATACCCTCTTTGCTCTCCACATCAATTCTCCCCTGGTGCTCCTTGATGATACCATAGGCTATGGAAAGACCAAGGCCCGTACCTCCACCCGTACCTCCCTGGTGTCTTTTGGTTGTAAAAAAAGGGTCAAAGATCTGTTTTGCGGTGCGTTCACCCATCCCCTTCCCATCATCCCTAACCCGCAGCATTACCTCTTTTTCGTTGAAGCTGGATAGAACGTGGATAGTGCCTCTCGGCTTCTCAATAGCCTGAGACGCATTAATGAGGATGTTCACAATAACCTGCTGTAATTTTTGGGAGTTCCCTACCACAGTGGGCAATTTGGGATCGAAATCGATCTTCACATCGGCCGTTCTTCGAATCTGATTATCCACCAACCTCAAGCACGCCTCCGTAATACTATTAAGGCTGACGACCTCATTCAGAAATCCCTCATCGCGTTTAGCAAACTTCTTTAGCCCATCCACGATGCCTTTGATCCTGTTGGAGCCCTGCACCATGTCGTCAATCAGTATGGGGATGTTTTCTTTGAAGATGTCATAACTGAGGCGCGCGATCTTCATATCGGGATGGGATTTATAATAGGCGTTTAGGATGGGGAAAATATCATTCATGGCCTCCTGAACAATATGCAGATTTCCACGAATGAAGGTATTCGGGTTGTTTATCTCATGACCAATCCCGGAAACGAGTTGGCCCAGCGAGGTGAGCTTATCGGCCTGGAGCAACTGCCTTTCCATGTTCTTTTCTTTGGTAATAACCCGCGAGATTTCGAGGGTACCCGTAACCTCGCAGTCAGGTCCAAAAATCGGGTATGCCTGGAGCAGGTAATACTCATCACCTACCACCTTTTCCTGATTTACCGATGTTTTTTCTTCAAACACCCTCTCTGCCAGACAATCCTCACAGCGTTGATCCTGGCCAAAAACTTTTTTGTAACACTTGCCCTTGTTACCAATGGATTTCTGGTTTGACATAAGGATGTTAAAGTCTGCATCAAGAACGACAACCGTATCGGTGATCGTCTTGAATAGAGCCTGGAGCCTCGTTTTGCTCTCCCTCAGCTTCTCAGTCAGGGTCATCAGTTCCTGGTTCTTTTTCATGAGAAGGTTCTTCTGGTTTTCGAGATCGACAGTTCTCCCAAGGACTTTTCTCTCCAGGTTTTCATTCTGTTCGATCAGTTTTCTCTCCAGTTCCTTTCGGACCCGGATATCCTTGTACCCTGTTTCCACAAACTTTTCGCCGTCCATGTCGATGAATAGGCATGAGGCGATGACAGGTATCGGATTCCCGTGGCGGTCCATGACGGCGAGGTCAAGCGCCTCTATCTTTCCATCTTCCTCAAGCTTCTGGAAGATTACGGGCCTGACCGCAGGATTTTCATACAACCGGTCTCTCACGTAGTTGAGATGCACCGAGCCGTCCTCAGGATAGTCAAGGAGGCGGTAAAACTCTCTGTTGGCCTTGACGATATCGCCGTTCAGCCGTGAGATGATGAGGGGGACTGGCGCATCTTTGAAAAAATCTTCGTACTTTTTCTTCGAGTTTTGAAGTTCTGTTGTTTTCTTTTCTACCAGTTCTGTGAGATTGCCCACATACTTTTGCTTCTCTTCAATAAGCTCCTGAAGTTCGTCTACATATTTTTGTAATTTAGCGTGGAGTTCCCGTCGCTCTACGTATTTAGATATTTTGCTGCTTACCTCTTCGATAAGCCTTCTCTCCTCTTCCAGAAACGGGGCATCTTCCTTATAGTACACCTCGACAGAGCCCCTCTTCTTCCCCGATACGAGAATCTCGGCGGTCAGCGATGCTGCGACCTCTCCCTCAGATGCCGACTCTGCCGAGTATTCGGTCCCGTCAAGCCATATAGCGGCAGCGGCAATCTCAGGGAATTGCAAACCCTGAACCAGGTGGGTGGCCGTCTTTGTCAGATTCTGTGCAAGGTCACCGTCAGATCTTATCTCAGGGCCTATGTTGTACAAACATTCAAGCTCCTGAACCCTTTTCTTCAAATCACTCTCAACGTTTTGGAGATTCCGGGAAGACTTCATGCGGTTCCTCTTCTTAGATTCTTTATTTATAACAATTTATCATATCATAACCAGCGCTAAAATGCACATTCCGACACACCCACCGAATCCTTCTTTCACCCTCTTTAGAATGGAATAAGCGGTTCGGTGGGCATCGGAGGATGTTTTTATTCTTATTCTGCAAGTTTGCTCTTTATTTTCATATTATAGTAGTTCTCTGTGAACAGGTATGGTTTCTTCTCCAGATTCACAGGGAGTGCTTCGATCATGGCAGCGCTGAACTTTCCTTTGCCGTTTCCTGTCATAAACTTCTTCTCGAATAATGCCTTTCCCCAGGATGTGCCGGGGGCTATATTGCGGTAGGCAGGATTGTCCTCTTTAATCTGCTCTGCAATATCATTTACAGATCCGAAGGTTAAAGGAATATTCAATTTCCCGGCCAGCTTGCATATAATCTGCCAGTTTTCCATACCGGTCTTCGGTTCAAAGACCTTGGCAAATGTCTGCACCATCCTGTCGCACGCTGTATATGAACCGGACGTCTCAACAGGTACAGATGCCGGAAGCACCACATCTGCCTCCATGGCTGTTGCGGTGACGAAATTATCGACAACAAGCAGGAAGTCTGCGTTGCCCGTGAATCTGAGATTGGACGGTTCGTTCAGGGGGTCTTCCCCAAATATAATGAGCGCCTTTATTTTGTCGTTTTCCATGTCTGCTTTAATGTCCACAGGCTTGAAGACGGACTTTAGGTCCACGCCCCATTTAGTGCCGAGTTTCTTGATGCGGGCAGTGTCCCGGAAACGGATATTCCCCGGCAGATATTTTGCGTCGACGCCCATATCAAGGAGACCTTGAGAGTTTGCATAATCTCTCAGGATGACAATACCATTTCCAGGCTTTCCGATTCTTCCGGTAAGCATCATCAGGTTCCCGATTGCCTTCAGATCATCACAAGATTTTTCCCACAAAGAGTCGATATTGTACATGACAATTACATTCTTATCGGGTGATGCCAGCAGGTTGCACAGTTGTACAATCTTCTCATCTTCCACTCCTGTGGTTTCTGAGACTGCACCCATATCCAGGTTGGAAACCGACATCTTGAGTTCCTCGAATCCTTCTGTACGGCTTTCAATAAAATCAATATCTCCCAGCCCTCTGTCAATAAGTGCCTTACAGATCATGTTTAGCAGCGCGGTGTTTGTTCCACGCTTTGAATTAATCCATAAATCAGCGAACTTGTTCAGCGCCGTTTCAGAGGAATTGACGGTCACCAGATATGAGCCCCTCTTTTGAGCGCTTTTGACTTTCAGTTCTGCAATAAGGTTTTCTTCTGATATATCCGCATTGATTACCAGAACAACATTGGCTTTGTGTAGATCGTCCATAGTAGTTGTAGAGACGGTTACCCCGAACATATCGTCAAGGCTGTCCTGCTCTACGCCGTTTAACAGGTTAGTGAAGCTTCCAATGTTATTCGTTTTGAGTCCTGCACGGACAAATTTCTGGAGCAGATAAAGTTCTTCATTGGTCATCCTCGGAGACCCGAAAACGGCAACCGACTCAGGACCGTAGGCCTTAATAATCGCATCCAGCCTCTGTGCCGCATAATCGATAGCTTCGTCCCACGTGGCATTCCGGTGTCCACCCTTCTTTTTTATAATTGGGGTGAGGAGCCGGTCTTTATCTATCATATATCTGTACCCGAACCGCCCCTTTGAGCATAGATACCCTTTATTGTGGGAAGTCTCGTCTACATTTGCAACGGTGAAGCAGTGATCATAGAATACTTTGTAGCTCATGTTACAACCTAAAGAGCAGAAGCTACAGATAGACTCAACATTCCGCGAGTCCCAAGGACCTGGTTTGCGGAAAGGCAGTTTCTCAGTAATCGCCCCGGTAGGACAGGCAGCGATGCAGTTCCCGCAGGAGATGCAACTTGTTTGCAGAAGTCTTTTCTCCATCGACGGTTTGACCACTGATTTGAAGCCCCTGTACACAAATCCAAGGGCTGAAACTTTTACTATCTCGGAGCATGTACGCACACAGCGGCCACAGGAAATACATTTGTTCGGATCAAGGGAGATAAGCGGATGGGATTTATCAATCTTGAGTCTCCTCACATCACCCAGAAACTTTGTCAGATCTACACCGAAGTCTGTAGCATACTTTCTCAACGCACAATCGAAATATGCAGAGCATCCGCATTCCAGACAACGGGATGTCTCATTGAACACCTGTTCCTCGGTAAAGCCTGTCTCAACCTCTACGAGGCTTTGAATCCGTTCCCTAACTGGAAGCTCAGGCATTCTCTCTTTTTCTATTTTTGCCATGGGGAGGAATTCGCTTTCAGCGATCTCTCCAAAACTGTCTTTCTTACTCAAAAATTCCTTTTGTCTTGGTTCCATCTTGCCGGTGCGGAGAAAATCATCTATCGATTCAGCGGCCATCCTCCCGTGTGCAATGGCATCAATGGCCACTGCAGGACCTGTAATGGCATCGCCTCCTGCAAATACACCCGGAATAGATGTTTCAAAGCTTTCCTTGCTGGCCACAATTGCATTCTGTCTTGTAGCCTTAAGCTGGCCTTCAGCAGTCATAGACCCGAGTTCTATATCCTGGCCGATGGCAGAAATTACGAAGTCGCACTTCAGATCATACTCGGAACCTTTCATAGGAACAGGGCTTCTCCGACCTGAAACATCAGGCTCGCCAAGCTCCATACGGATACAGGTTAAGGCATCCAGGCGACTTTCTTTTGTAACAATACCCGTACCTCTTCCAGGGCAGCATCTATTTCCATATCGTGGGCAGGCATTTCTTTCCGGGTTCTACGGTATACAATGGTAACTTTGTCTGCGCCCATTCTAAGTGCAGTACGGGCAGCATCTATCGCAGTATTTCCTCCGCCTATGACTGCAACCCTGCCATAAAGTTTGGGCTGGTTGTCTGTCTGCATCTGATAGAGGAAATCGGCCCCTTTGATCACGCCAACCGCGTCATCCTCACCTTCAACCCCCATTTTCTTTGCTTTCTGGGCGCCAATGGCAATAAAAACAGCATCAAAGCCCATCTTCTTGAGAGAGTCGAAGTTAATCCCGTTCCCGAAGGCCACATTGGTCTTTACCTCAACGCCCAGGTTCGTTATCCACTGAATCTCCCTGTCGAGCATCTTTTTGGGCAGACGATATTCCGGAATCCCATAGCGTAGCATGCCGCCCAGGTGCTGTGATCTTTCAAATATAGTCGGGGAATACCCCTTGAGGGTAAGAAAGTAAGCACAGGTAAGACCGGCAGGCCCACCGCCTATAATGGCAACCTTCTTTCCATTTCTCGGGGGAACCTCCGGGTTCCAAGGATCCTCGATATCGATATCGGCAGCATACCGTTTCAGGTAATCGATTCCTACCCGGTCATCGACCCTGTTCCGGCGACAGGCAGCCTCACACTCCCTCACGCAGACCCGCCCGCAGACGAGAGGCAGAGGATTCTTCTCTTTTATCAGTTTCACCGCCTCTTTGTACTTACCTATGGCCATAAGGGCAATATAGCCCTGTATGTCGACACCTGCCGGACATGTCTGAGTGCATGGTCCGAGGCAATCGGCATAGTGATTTGAGAGCAGGAGTTCAAGTGCTGTTTTTCTTGACTCCCTGATTCTGTCATTATTCGTATAGACGGCCATCCCGTTCGAAACCGGGCTCGAACAGGATGGGACGAGTTTCTCAAGCCCTTTTACTTCCACCACACAGAGATAACAGGAGCCGTAAGGGGGAAGCTTAGGATCGTAGCAGAGAGTCGGGATGTCGTCGATCTTGTGCTCTCGGATAACCTCCAGGATCGTCTGATCCGGATTGACCGTATATTCCTTGTCGTTTATTGTGATATTTAGTTTTTGAGTCATACTCGATTCTCCATTATTTAGTTTTTCACAACAGCTTTAAACTTGCAGGTTTCAAAGCACTTGCCACATTTTACACAGAGTGCGGTGTTTATCTCGTGAGGTTTTTTCTTTTCTCCGCTTATAGCTTCCGCGGGACAGGCCTTTACGCAGAGGGTGCAACCCTTGCAAGTATCTGCCTTTATTGAGTACGTAATCAGAGCAGAGCAACTGTGTGCAGGGCATTTTTTGTCGCGGATATGGGCAATGTATTCCTCAGGGAAATATTTCAAGGTTGTCAACACAGGATTGGGGGCTGTCTGCCCGAGACCACAAATAGTGTTATTCCTGATCTGATAGGCAAGGTGCTGGAGAAGATCAATGTCGCCTTCCTGCCCATTCCCGTCAGTAATCCTTTCCAGGATTTCAAGCATCCGCTTTGTGCCTATGCGGCAAAAGGTGCACTTTCCACAGGATTCGTCCTGTGTGAACCGGAGGAAGAACTTGGCCATATCCACCATGCATGTAGTTTCGTCCATGACCACAAGACCGCCGGA
>JAPLKC010000053.1 GCA_026388255.1 Pseudomonadota bacterium
CTCTCGTTTCCAAGAGGGACGCCCTTGGTATCTCACGCTTTTCTTTCCCGTAATATTTCAGGAATTTATTATTTAACATTTCCTGAAGTTCCTGTTCATCCTCAACGTACCTTGCATTACCGTAGGCTATTATACTTTCCCATTTCCCATGACAATTATTCCTGCTTTTAAAATCCTCCGGAGTTCCATAATATTTCATGATGCTATACACAACAGATGGGTTTCTTTTTATGAAATCAATCTTTTTCCCGCCGACAGCGCAGTGAAAGTAAAACTTTCCATCTTCATATGCGTGGTTAATCGGTACGGCATAGGGCTCGCTTTCGTGGCTAAATGACAACACTCCGTGATATGTCCCTTTGATAATACCTTCACACTCTTCATTGTTTGTTTCTGTAGGTTTGATTTTATGTGTCATTATGACCTCCTCTTATCTGACTGCTAACACAGAATTCAGCCAGAGGCCAATTTTATGGCCGATTGGCTGCACGCATTTGTTATCCTGTTTTTGAAGTCAGTTCTCCCTCTATGTATCGATGGATTATGCCGGAAATAAGGGTTTGATAGGGTACACCCATTTCCAGTGCTTTCTTTTGAATTCCTTGATAGTCATGATCATAGAGGCGTATAGTTATCCGTTTATCCTTGATTAAAGTCTTTTTCGCTGTTGCCTGTATCGTTTCAATCTCCTTTTTTGACGGAGTGGAAAGTTTTATCTCCCCTTTTTCATAGGTATCAATAATAGCTTTTTCTTCCTTGTCATATTTCATGTCTTGTTAACCTTACTGTTCCTGCTTATATGCCCTGGTTGCCTTGCGGATGGGGATAATCGTTTTCAGGAAAACATAGTCTTTTTCAACAACATGAGGAACGAGATAGATGTATTCCTCTACAATGACGAAGTATATCTTTTGTCCGGGGTAGTTTTCCTGATCGGGATAATCGGCAAGTTTCCACACATCGCCTCGTGCCAGATGAAAAACTATCTTCTCGAAAGATATTTTCCTTTCGGCTTTCAAAAAATACAAGCATCAAGGATGGAAAGCACCATGTCGAGCACTTCATCTGATGCTCTTCCAATAAACTTGATCTTACGTGCTTGGTAATCTACGGATTTCACCTGCTCAACCATGACAAAACCGGTTATATGTGGGTCGTTTGCTACGGCTACATGAAAAGGGTATTTACGGTCTGTTGTGGTTAGGGGGCACACCATTGCAAGACCTGTTTGCTCGTTGAACAGGGTATTACTTACAACCAATGCAGGACGGCGACCTTTCTGTTCATGACCGGACTGCGGATCGAAGGTAACAGCGACAAAATCTCCCTTTTTTGGAACGTAGGGTTTCATTTACCAAACTTCCTTACCAAGTGGCTTACCCCAATCCGTTTCTTCGGGGTTGTAGTTTTCAGGTATGTGTGACACCAATTCTTGCAGACTCACTTTTCCACGGATACGTCTCGTTGGGGCTATAACAATCATACCGTCTCTCGCGGCTACATCAACATCGTCTCCGACAGAAATACATGCGTCCTTAAGAACCTGTTTCGCAAGGCGCAATCCCTGGCTGTTTCCCCATTTCTGAATTCTTGTGATCATAATTTGTACCTCCTGTGGCTACCCAAAGTATAGCCCACAAGAAAATCCATGTCAACTCAGATTAGGGCCGAACGTGGAGTTGAGCCTGAGCCCGTTTTGCGGGCGATTGGCTCCAACGGCTGGCTTGCTTCATTTGTAAACATCTTTTCTATGTCCAACCTTCACCAACCAGACTGTAAGCTCCTTGTCCTGAATCGAATATACAATTCTGTAACGACCTTGACGAACACGGTATCTTTCCTGACCGGTCAACTTTTCACAGCCTGAAGGTCGAGGATCTTTTGCCAACATCTCTATACGATGTAAAATTTTCTCAATGTCTTTCTTGGGAATTGTTATGAAGTCTTTCTCAACTGATTCCCTGAAGTAGATGTTATATACGACCATCTCGTCTCAATCTTTTTACCATTTCGTCATAGGCGATCAGAGGTTCTCCGACTCTTTCCTCGAATGCCGCAATATCTTCAAAATCTTCTGTAAGGGCTTCTTTGACAGCATTATTCACAAGCTCAGATACTGAACATGATGTTTCAACTGCCTTCAGCCGTAACGCCTTATGCAGTTCGGGGTCCAAATATACTGTGGCTCTTTTAGCCTGCATAGCCATAACGTCACCTCCTCATGTAACTATGTTACTATAGTACCATAACGTCACCATGTCAAGATCGCCAGATTTGTTCTTTTAAAGCGAACACAAGGGTCAGCGAGCCACGGTTTTTAAGGATTCGCAGCACTGCTTCGTTGGAACGCTTCTATGTCTTTTGTCTTTATCGCTCGGCTTTGCCATATTTTTGTTTTATTATATCTTCTATTCTGTTTTTTGTCTTTATTCTTCACTCAACTTTCAATCCAAATGATTCCCTGCAGCAAGCTGCAGGGTTACTACTTTCCCTTGCCCCTCCGGGGGAGAGGGCGGGGTGAGGTGGATATGAGCCTCTTTCCAGTGATACCTCGCAGCTTGCTGCGGAGAGGTTCATTAAAAGGAAAACCCACCATTTTCAAGAACTATTTTTTGCCTTTCTGCACTATATAAAATACAATTTAAAATAGGTTTCAATGTTTACATTCATATTGAATGTAAAATATGCTTAATTGTCCAAACCAAAGCCTGTATTGGCTTTACATAGATTTTATTCTTTGCTTTCACTGTGAAAGCAAATGCTACAAACACAGTGTCTAAAAAGTCTCATTATTGAAGATTTTTAACTGTTTATTTTACTTCCCGCCATCTGATTAATTGAAATATTGAAGTACATCACCACCCCTTTTTTCAAAAGTTTTTTTGTTTTTGACTCCTGAGAAGTAACTCACTTTTAAGCAAATCTTCACAAAATGCTGTATCTAACATGCAGTAAATACTACATAAAATATTTGTGCCAGCCGTCATTATTTCAGAAAAGGCACTTACTTCTCAGGGATCATTTTTTAAGGATGTCCCCTAAGTTCCCCCCAGACAATAAATAAGCCGTTAGTGATTCACTCTACTGTTATGACTGTTAGTGGAAGAAATATCCCGTCAGATGTCCTATAACCATCGTTTTGCGGTAAGCCGTACGCCCCTCCTTTGATTGTAAAATGTGATGCATTTGTATTCAGATCTACCAACTCAGCATTTACTATTTCGCCTGTATCTGTAATATTGAATTTGATTTCACCCTTTGCGCCGTATAAATTGAATGCGTATCGATTATTCCCCAGAGGTAAACCTAACTGTTTAACATTTTCTTTGAAAGCAGGAGTTTGATCGGCGGGGATTTGCCATTTAGAGTCCAAAACATTTCCGTTGAGGTACTCAACTTTTGGAGTAAACATGGCCACGTGGGACAAGACCTTTGGTTTCGGCGGATTAGAAGGAGAAGTATCTACTGTTACAGGGTAGGTTATGACTATGAATCCTTTTTTACTTTTGAGTTTGGCGTCGCGTGAGAACGAAAGATCAGTTGTTATCTTGAGGACACCACTTTCATTATATATGCATACCAGATTATATACTTCTTTTAACGGGTCAAAAAGGTTGGGTCTAAATCGGCCCATATTGACTGTTAGTGGAGCGTGAAAAATCCTGTCGTCGGTTTTTGGCTGGTTGATAGGGTAAAACGTCTGAGCAACTGCTTGGTCAGCAGAAGAGATCAACAACAACACAAACACCAATAATAATCCTCTTTTGTAGATTGATCCATGTTTAGTCAGCTTCATGATTTTTCTCCTTCATTCTATTTTGAAGTCCAACACAGAATTCAGCGCGACGCTTTGCGGATGCGCTGGAATGTCTTGATTATGTGTCTAATATCTTTAATCCCAGGAATTTTACCATCGGATCGAAGTCCTTGTCTTCATGCAACAGAGGTAGGTGGTAGTGGATACAAAAAGTTCCAATCATGACGTCTATGGTCTTCCTCACGGTAACACCTTTTTTTCTTAGAAGCCTGTAGTTTATCGCACTTTCCAACGCTAACATCTGTCCACCCATTGTAATAAATGGAAGTGACAAGAGGAGATCCCTTGCAACCATGAAATCCCCATCGTTTTGAAAACCTTGAAGAACTTCGGTCAGGATCAGATCGCCCATAACGATAGCAACACTTCCAAGTGAAGCATCCAACCAATCCGTCTTCCCCGTTTTCTTGCCATTAAAGTAATCAATCCAGACGGACGAATCAACGAGAATCATTTATCTAAGCGCATCTCGTCAAGATTGCCAGTCCATTTAAGTTTTCCCCGAAACTCTTTTATTTTCTCCTGACCTTTCATTTTTACCAACAATTTCAATCCTTCTTCTATAGCATCTTTTTTTGTTTTTAAACCAGACGTCTTGAGGGCTGATTCCATCAGTTTGTCATCAACGACTACATTAGTTCTCATTCCTTACCTCCAATGTGTATCCATTAACCATATTATACACATCAATCGAACTATTTGGTAGCATTATTTTTCTGACACATAACATCGAGCTGAGCAGAGTTGGGGGTCAAGTCTTGTTTTTTGCATGTTTCAATCTTTCCTCTCCCGGTCTCTGTATCGTTTAACTTTTCTACTCACAGTGGCATAATGGATGGAGAGATGATCGGCGATTTCCTGGAGGGTATAGTTATGCCGCCGTGCAAGGAGAAGTTGTTCATCTGTGGCTTTATTTGGTTGGGGAATGACCGTTGTCAGTTCAGGTCTTGCAGGCTGGCGCTGTCGCTTTGGAATCTCAGGAGATACGCTTCTTATGAAATCCTTGACGTCGTCCACAAAGGATGTCGGGCCGAGGAAGATACCTGCTTTGAGATCCTTCCATGGCGATTCCTTTGTTATGCCTGAGAGAACAAACTGTATATATAGGCTTTGTGCTCTTTTTCTGGATGGAGAGAACTGGGCAAGAATCCAGTCTATGGAGAGAAAATCAGATTTTGCAGTAAGTCCTGCTGTGCCCCGTTAACTGCTCCATTGCCAGATATCAGGGGAGAGCGTCATTCCTGCTCTCACAGGATTAAGAACAATATACCGGCAAAGTTCCAGAAGATGGCTCTCCTTCTTCACCAGGATGGATTTGAACAGGCCCTGAAAAATATGACCTCTCGTACCGTGGCGTCGGTTGACGGACTGAGTGTAAACACCGTTTAATTGCCGTATACCGGCGGAGAGATTAGGATCGGGGGTTTCAATAAGTATATGGTAGTGATTGGACATAAGACAATAGGCGTAGCACACCCAGTGATAATCCTCTAATACCCCTGCAAGGATTGCAAGAAAACGCTGCCTATCAGTATCATCCAGATAAATATCCTGCCCGGCATTGCCTCTTGAGGTAATATGATAGAAGGCGCCGGGGTATTCTATACGGAGCGGACGTGCCATAATAGAAATGTAGCATAAGATGGTGCAAAAAACAAGACCTGACCCCCAATATTCGTGACCCCCAATATTCGAGATTATGTTCTTTGCGGTTCCGCTTGTGGGATTAACCTCAATAGGCGTTTGGTGCAGAAGCTTTGCGCCGATATAGGAAACAAAGCTGGAACCGTTGGCAATGAGTCGAGATGGTCGGTCATGGAGAGTTCGAAAAAAAAGTAAGATTTTTCGTTCAGGGACAGAATTATCTATTGACACGGGGAGGCCTTATAGGCGTTATGCCTTCAAACCTATATGTCCATATACTTGTCTATATCAAGCGATCCGTGGAAAATGCCTAAAATGTCAATCACTTCCCTATCTCCGCGACGCAAATATGCAATGCGATAGTGGCCGTATAACAAAATCCGTATTTCTCCTTCATTTTCGGAACGGTAAATGTAACCGGTGTCGGGGAATTCTCGTAGTGTTTGTACTTTCTCATAAATAGCTTGTACGACCCTCATAGCGGCGTGGGGATTATCGTTGGCGATGTAGTCGTGAATGTCCCTCAGCCAAGTTTCGGCCTCAGATGTCCACCTTATCTCTGCCATGTTCTTATGCGATGTTGCATCTCTTTATCAGAGATAAAATGCTCTTTTCTCACGTCTTCAAGGCCCCTCTCAATCATACGTTCAAATGCAAGTTCTCGGATAATCTCGTCATACGATGCATCGTCAGGCTGAGATTCTATAATTTCCCTCATTTTCTGCTTAGCTATTGTCAACATATTATTCCTCCTACGTAAGATGTAGAACTATATAAATTATACAGAAATGCTCTGGAATTTGATACTATCTTCTTCACGTTACGGCATAACGCTTCGCATAACCGGCTGGCAATGGAGCGCAGCGGAATTGCCAGTCCGAGTTGATAAGGTTGTTAGGCAATACGATTAGGCTACTTCCAAAACTGCCACCATTTCTTTCTTGTCACGGAGCTGTCCAACGTGCCTCGTGAAGCCGATCCTTTTTCTCCTGGTGCGAGCGAATCACCGAACATCACAAAGACACCGCCAACGGCATTGTAGGTGTTTGGTACGATTCGATACTGCTTTGCAAGAACTGCCGCCTGATATTCTTCCGGAAACTTAGCCCCTCCATTGGCGATCCTAGCGCTAAGCATGGTCATAAAGTAAATGTCATTTGCTTCGTGGGGATTCTTCAGCCAGATTCCGCGAACCACTTCGTTCTGATCTCGAACTTCAGAAAAATCTGCCATATTGCCTCCTTATAATCTCGGGAATTCTTTCCCACAATTTGGGCATTCCCAAATAGAGGATCGTCCTTGCTTGGCTGCCGATAACAAACAACAGTCTAAACAAAAGGCCTTTTGGCAACTGGAGCAGTATTGTGCTTTTGAAAGCATGTAGTTTGACATTTGTTGATGTGAGCCTGAAACGGTACCGCCTGATCCGCCATGCAATGCTTTTCCACACATGGTACACTGAAAGCCCTTATTGGTTTTTATTTTTTGCGATCCTCCAAAAAGTCTAGCCCATATTCCCATTAGTTTTATCCTCCTTTTTGCATAACATTGAGTTGAGCCAGAGCCGGCTTTATCGGCGATTGGCTCCAACGCATGGTTGAGCAATCCATTTTGTTTTCAGCTTGTCCGGTGTCAATGGCTGACAGGTCTTCCCCTAATGGATGTCCCTCATGGGCCTTCCTCAAATCATACAATCTCATCGGTATTCCTCTATCCCCTTAAGGCTGACCCCGTTACTTGCCTTCTGGCTCTTCCTTAAGCTCTATATAACTGTTAGGCTCTTTTATGTTTGGAATCAACCATCCTCTTCCCGAAAAGCTCTGTCTATCCTTAACCTGAATAAAATCTCCTTTCTTAAGAGGAATCCACCCCTTTTCTCCATCAAGACCTACGAAACCCAAAACTATACCATCCTTAACAAATGCTGGGTCGAAATTTGCAACAATTCGTATATTCCTAACTCCTAACGATAGTAAGATAGCCGACTTACTCATTTCTTGTGGGGTCCGATTCTCGGGATTTCCGAGATTCGCTACACCCCCCTCGAAAGGATTTGCATTGGCTGGATTGATCGCAAGAAGAACAGCGATCAATCCAATTGAACAGACTGTTAACAATTTGTTTCTGGTTATCATTTTACCCACCCCCTCTTCGGTTCAGTTAAGCACGACTTCCTCTGACTCTCTTGCTTCCTCATTTCTCGGTTGCTCGCACTGAGCAAATAACGTTCTTGGCGTAAAAGAATCCCTCAAGGTTTGGATGATATTCTTTTTGCCATGTTGCACCCCCTGGGGGTATTCCTAAATAGTGCATATGGGGTCACAGACCATATCGATCCCACTTCTCTGCCCAACATAAAGGTCAGCGACGTGGCCTGCTTTATCGCCACGTTCGCTGCACAACCTCGTTGGGCTGGCTTTTGTATTCCTTTTGTCCTTTGTCAATGGCTGACCCCTCTGTTTTCCTCTTGGGCAGTGATCGTGACTTGCACTCGGCGTCTGTTCAAACTCACTTCAAGGCATTCAAGAAGTCTGCATCCTCCTGAGTGATCGCACTGCCAGATGCTCTGAGAAGTCCGGCGACCATTTTGCGCTGCCAGTCTGAAAGTCTCTCGTTGGGCTGTCGGTAAAGTACGATGCTTCCTGACGGAGTTCGTTCCGAAACGAGGTTTTGCTGCCTGTCCCACTCCGTCATTGAAAACTCAAATTCGCCGGCCGCAGTTTTCCCGGTGCTCTTGAGTTTCAACGACAAGACAAGAAGAACAACCGTCTGGTTGTTCTTGTATCGCCCCACCTTGGCGACCTCAAAGGGGACGGGTTTGTCTGAGGCTTGAACCAGTCCATTCTCCCCGAAGCCGAAAGCATCCTCTGGGAAAGGTTGCTGCATTTGCTGTATCCACTTCACCGATTTGTCGAGAGAAGCCTCGGTGACTTGGGTTGCTGTCCTGGAGGACGCGTCTGGTTGGGCCATTGCATTTCCGCCTGGCCGATTGCCACGCATCGACCCTCGACTTTGTTTAAGCAGTTGAACGATGTCAGTATAGCCTTTCTTTGATGCGACAGTTTCAGCCGTGCCGAAGTCCCCCGACGCCCTGACATCAGCACGTTTCTCAAGTAGAAGTTTCACGACGTCGATATGCCCGTTTTGGGAAGCGAGAATCAATGCCGTTCCACCATTGTTGAGCTTGGCATTTACGTTTGCTCCCTTGTTCAGCAGCAGTTCAGCAACTTTCGTATGACCTTTCTGTGAGGCCATCATCAACGGCGTAAACCTGCCCCTTGCCTCGATATTGACGTCCGCGCCCTTGTCCAGCAGAGCCTGGACTACATCGGTATGTCCGTTCATTGAGGAGAGCAATAAGGCGGAAGACCCATCCCTGGCCTTTGCATTAACGTCAGCACCGCTGCCAAGTAGCAGTTTTACGATCGCTGTGTGTCCATTCTGGGAGGCTCCCAGCAAAGGAGTCGCCTCATCGTCGGACTTTGCATCCACATCAACCCCTTTGGTTAACAATTGCTTGACTTTTGGGAGGTCGCCTCCATACGCCGCCCTTCGCAACTCTAGTCCATCACCCTGAGCCGTTGCCTGTTGAGCCATGCAGGTCAACAGCAATGCCAATGCCGCAACAATTACCGCCACGTAGGTCTTCATGATCATTTCCTCTCTTTCTACCAAGCCAGGTACGTTGATGAGTTACAGAAGCCGTCACCTCGATTGTCTGCAGAGACCCGCTTATCCTTTCTCTTCTCTCTGCCCAACGATAAAGCTCACCTGCCACTATGGAGCGTAGCGGAATAGCGGTCAGGTGGAGCGCCTTGTTGGGCTCCCTTCATTGTGGCAGCTTAAGAGCTAGTTCAGGTTGAATGAAGTGGACCCTCCATGCGCCTCCCTTCTTGCGAACATGGGCGATATAATTTCCCTTGTCCTTGTTCTCGAACTCGATAGTGAAGCTAACATGAACCAAGCCTTCTCCGACATCACCAAAGGAGGTGAATGCGACCTCATCTTCCCTCAAAATAGTAATCTTTCTTATTGTCCTGTTCCGAGTTATTTTGTCGATGTCCTTTTCATTTTGCATATCTAGTAGCGCACCAGGCAGGGAGAGCGTCTTGGCTTTCCCATAATCTCCAGCATTTGCTGCCGTGAGGAATGCTTCAAGAACCTGACTCGGTGAGTTTGGCTTTGATAGTGAAGAGGATAGTGATGGTTCTTTCTTTGTTCCGAGATTGCTTTTTGGCTTCCACACCTGCGCCAACTTCTTCGCTGTAGCGATTTCGGAACCACTCATGTTCCTGGCGACGACGTCGCGTGCTCGAGGCGCCATTTCGCTACCGTGCAAGACGGCCAGTTCGAGCCACATGAGAGCTTGAACAAGATCCTTTGGCACGCCCTTTCCTTGTGCGGTCACCACTCCAAGATTGTACATGCCGTCCGCGAACCCAGAGTCCGCAGCTCTCCGGAACCAGATGACCGCCTGAGCGTCATCCTTTGGCACACCTTCTCCGTTTGCGTACATTAGTCCGATGTTTGATTGGGCTTTCATGTCTCCCTGGTCAGCGGCTTTTTTCAACCATTTGACTGCCTCGGCATAATCTTTTGGCACGCCGTCGCCATCGGCGTATGCCACCCCTATATTGGTTTGAGCACGTGCGCACCCCTTCTCTGCTGACTTTCGGAACCAGTTCAACGCCTCGGCTTTGTTCCGCGGAAGGCCATGACCATCCAAGTACGCGACCCCAAGATTGTACTGGGCTTGAGACTGTCCCTGTTCTGCTGCTTTTCGGAACCAGGCCACCGCTTGGTTGTAGTCTCGCTGGACCCCAAGTCCATCAAAGTACAGTGTGCCAATATTGCACTGCGCGTCTGCATGTCCCTGCTCGGCCGCTTTTCGATACCACCTAAGGGCTTGGCTATAGTCCTGTGGCACGCCTTCGCCTGACTCGTGCATACGCCCCAAGTAGAATTGCGCCTCTGCACGGCCTTGATCGGCCAGCGGTTGCCACTCCCTCAATGCAGTGGCAAAATCGCCACGCTCATATGCAGATTTGCCGGCGTCGAAGTCGGCCTGTGCGTTGGTGGTAAATAGTGTCATTAATAGAACGGCGAATGCGATGTGTTTCATCATTTGTTCTCTCCTTTCTGCCCAACAACGAGTTGAGCCAGAGCGTAAGCGATTGGCTCGAACGCCTAGTTGGGCAATGCTTCATGCCCTTCATGCTGTTCGCCGTCGCCGACCCCATAACCGCTCCTTGACTTCCGGGATCATGCATCATAAGTTCAATTTTCCTAAACCCTTGAATGACAAGGCCCCTCGGTCAACGCCGCGAAGTGAGTCTGGTCCGTAAGCTTGGGCGAATATATCGACGATGGCGTTAATACTGGCATCAAACAGTCCTTCGTAAACATTGCCAGCCCAATAGCTGAAACCTTTGCTAGTGTACTCAGCGAGGGGCTCCTTTGTGAAGCGGAAGCTTTTTGGAACGAGTATATTTACTCCATTTAGATCAGTAAGCGTCACTGTGCCATGAATAGACGCACCAGTGTATTGGAAAACGCTTTTGCTTGCAGGGGCGTCTTTCCGCTTGTAATACCCACCGAGACTGCCGCCACCAAGCTGTATCAACAGGTCTAGGTCGCGACAATGCGTATAGGTCAGTAACATCATAGCCGCCAGTTCCATACGCAAAGAAAACAGGTTCTTAACTGCGTAAACATCTGAGTCTTTCCGTAGTTCGTCGGAAATATTCATAGTGACACGCACCCGACGTTCCTGAAGGGACAATCGGCCCTTGACGATCTTCTCTGTTATCTCCTTGTCCGAGACGGAACATCCGGTGGATGAAAGGCACAGAATCAACAGTGCAACCGCGATTGCTGCTTTTTCTAGAAACGTGGTCACATTTATCCTCCGGTTCCGTTTTGTCGTGCCCAACGCCTGGGTCAGCTACGAGGCCTTTTTACGGCCGAGTTAGCTGCACCCGGTGGTTGGACCCATTTTGTAGCTCTCGTCAAAAATTCCATAATCGATGGATGTCTCTCCGCAATCAGATTGGTGACTCCCCCAAAAAATCCTTAGTGTTTGGCAAACGCGATAAACATGCATATGATGATAAACCCGATAAGATAACACCCATTTAGTAGCAGGGAGAATTTGGATTTTTTTACTCGTCTCTTCCTTCTGTATATATCGATCAATGACGACACGACTGCGACACCTGACAGCACAGGAGCTAAAATAAACGAGAAAAACCAGAAGAACATCCAAAAAGGGTTATTTATGGCAAGGTTAAAAAAAGTGCACAGAACAATCGTAACACCCCCCGCTACCCAGTTTGCGATCCCAAAGAATAACCCCCAATGAATCAGCCCTTCTTGTTGAGCTGACGTGCTAAGCGCAGCGCCTGAGGATCGTAGACCTTTGTAAACAGGGCTTTCCTTAAAGAGCATCTCGTGAGCCACATCTTGGAAATCTTCGCCAGCGGGCCACACGGGGGTGCTCTCGCTAACCTTGCCTCTCCGGTAAAGATCCCTTAATTCGTCTATTGAAACTGGGCCCTTCTTGCCATAGTCATTGTAGTACCATTTGTCCGTAACACTACCCATTATCAACCTCCTCTCATTTAGTCCAACAATTAAGTATATATAAAAAATTACATATATCCCAATATTCGTTTAAAAATTATACATAATCCAATATCCATACCACAGGCCTTTACTGAAACTGCCGTTTTGACAATTGGCAGCATAATTATTAGCTGTCTTGTCATTCAAAAACATCCTCTGCTTGCGAATAATCATCCAGAGGGCTCTTGACAGCTATTCCGGGTCTGTTGAGCACATGCGTGTAGATCATTGTAGTAGAAACATCCTTGTGACCCAGAAGCTCCTGAACAGTCCTTATATCATAGCCTGCCTCCAGCAGGTGGGTGGCAAAACTGTGCCTTAAGCTGTGCACACTCACAGGTTTGTCCAAACGTGCCAGTATTGATGCGGTCCAAACGGCTTTTTGAATGCTATTCTCGCTGACATGGTGACGCCTGATTTCATTTGATCGGGGATCTTTTGAAAGAGTCTTTGCCGGGAATATATATTGCCATACCCATTCAGTGCTTGTATTAGGATACTTCCTTTCAAGCGCATACGGCAAATAGACGCGCCCGTATCCATCTGTCACATCCTTATTCATGTATGAGCTTAACCCGCTCCATATGTTTCCTCAATAATGACTTGAGATTGTCAGGCAATACCGTAACCCGGTCTTTCATTCCTTTGGCATCCCTGACCAGTATATGATTATTTCCAAAATCAATGTCTTTCACACGCAGCCTCACACATTCCATCAATCGTAAACCACTCCCATATATCAGTTTCACCATTAACTGATGATCGGCAGGAACTGCTCTGATTAGTTTTGCAACTTCCTCTTTGGTCATTACCGTAGGCAATCTTGTTGGTTTTTTTGGCCCTTATTGCATTGATGGATTCATCCAGGTTCTTTTTTAGTACATCACGGTAAAGAAACAGCAATGCGTTAAAAGCCTGATTCTGAGTAGAGGCTGATACATTGAGATTTACTGCCAGATGGGAAAGGAAGGCTTCAATTTCCGAGCTTCCCATTTCTGCCGGGTCCTTCTTGTTGTGAAAAATTATATACCGCTGAATCCACGAAAGATAACTTTTTTCCGTACGGATTGAGTAATGCTTTAACCTGATAAGATTGCGCACCTGCTCAAAGATCGGATTATCCGGCAAGGTCTCCTCTGATCGCACAATATGATTTGTTTTTTTCTCTCCTTGAATCTGAGATGTCAGCGTTTGCAGTGTCGGGTCAATATTGAGGTCTTCTCCGGCAAAGGTGAAAATGATTGTATCTAAAATCTGTTTGGAATTTGGAAAGCTCCAGTATTTTTTCTCTTGATTCCACTTATGTCCGGGGATGGTTTTGACCTTCTCTACGAAAAGAGGGTCATATTTAAATGCAACCGTTAAGCTCCCTGTATTGTCTTTGCTTAAAGAAACCCCCAAGATTCCCCCATTTAATGAAGCATTTTATCAAGTTACTTAATAAACTGTCAATACATTATTGTTGTTGATTATATATTCCCTCAGTTATTGTTTCAAAATTCCTGCAATTAATAACATCACCACGGGGGTTCACAATACAATTAATCAACACAAGGGCAATGTCCGAAGAGTTAATATCCTACCCGCAGGGTGTGCGGGTTGCCGGAATGAATCATTCTCTCAATTCCGGCAAAAGTTATCTCAACTCTGTGATCTCTGTGCACTCGAACGACCGTCAGGGAGTGGGCCTGTCCCCGTAAGGGGGCGAGAGGAAAAAGAATCAAAAGCACTGTCTCTCGCAGAGCCCACAGAGTACGCAGAGAAAGGCAAATATGTCTGTGAGCAGTATCCTGAGACTGCCTGATTCTGCTCACATATTACGCCCCTTCGGGGCAGGGGTTATGAAGGAACTGGTGGTCTACAAACGAAGGCCGGAAGACCTAATCGAACAAATCCGTGTAAATGTTACACAGATTTCTGAAAACTCCGCAAAGTCTTGTCCTACCTTGTTCCACACGATTTCACTTTTTAAATATTTTCTTGAAATTCAGGCCGCAATTCAGGCAGGAAACCTCCCTAAAATTAAAAAAAGGGCGGCTGTTTTCAGCCGCCCTTTTTGTATAAAATATTTATATCAGTCTTTTATGCCTGCAAGTCTCTTGGCAGCCTTTTTCTTGCTTTCAATATTTGTTTCGCGGAAGATGGTAACGCGGTGAGCTTCAGGTGAACCGCCGCCATGTATGTCGGAAATGGTATCAGCGCTTTCCATGGCCATCTTTTCCACCAGCCTGTACATCTTTACACGGTTTTCAACAGGCACGCTGTCAACGCCCTTTAAGTATTTTTTCAAAAGCCCGCCGATTTCAGGATTGGCAAAATCCCGGTCAGAAGGCAAATCTGCAACAAAACCGCCGGCGGCGTCTATCATCAGCCTGGTAGCCTCAGCCATTTCTTTGCCCTCGTGGATTTTTGAGGCATTGGCAAGGACGGTGTCGATAAAGTATGCCCCGGAAGGCTGTTCCTTACCTTCATAAGAAGAGGCAAGACAGCAGGCATACAGGGTTTCCGCCCTGTGGATCATGTCGATAACTTTCTGTTTGAGGTGACCGGCCTTTGCGGTTCCGTTATAGTCCATCATGGTAAGGGCAGCGCCGGTCATGCAGTCGATTTTGCCGGACTTGCATCCTCCGTGGCTCTGGCGGTGGAAAGAGGAGAACTTTACGACCATATCCTGTGCGAATTCTGTTTCGCCGCACATGAATACACGTTCCCAGGGTACAAAAACGTCATCAAAAATCAAGGTGGGGCAGTATTTCGAATAGTATATATTGCCTATGTCACATCCGTCCAATTCACGCATATCAAGCGTAGACCTGCCGACGACGTGTATCAGGCCCTTTGTGTCGGAAGGTATGGCAAAGGCTACGGAGTAATCCTTATCCGCTTTTCCCATTGCCCTGGTGGGGATTACGATGATTTCATGAGAGGAAAGAGAACCGGTCTGGTGTGCCTTGGCGCCCCGTACGACGATGCCGTCGTCCCGTTTTTCAACAACACGGAGAAACATATCTTTGTCGACCTGCTCGCTGGGATTGAGAGAACGGTCACCTTTTACGTCAGTTACACCGGCATTTCCGGTGAGATCGTTTTTCTGCATATATTTCAGGAATTCAGTAAAGTTCTTGTTATAGTTGGTGCCATACTTTTTGTCGATGTCGTAGGTTACAATGGCAAGGGTGGACAGACAGTCAAGACCTGTGCAACGCTGATGACATGTTCCTACATAATTGGCTATTTTTCGGTTGACTTTTACCCTTGCAACAAGGTCTTCAACGCTGCCCGGAGGCAATGTAAAACGGCTTACCGGTTCGTTGATAAGGGGGCTTATGGTAGTCATGAGATCACGGTTCTCAGGCATATTTGCCAATTCATAGGTTGCTCCGGTTGCCTCGATGCCTGCACGCAAGCGGGCGTTGTCTACGATATTAGTCAGGCGCTCCCCGAACATATATGCTGTGGGTTTTAAAGCCCGTATCGATTCGATATACTCCTCTTTTGTTTTTAGACCCATAGTGTGTACCTCCTTAATTTAGAATATTTAGAATAAATTTTTATGTGCGTTTCAGCGTTTCAGAAAACAGATTGTTCCTGTTCTGCCAGCATTTTTTTAACGCTCGACAGCACCTGTACTTTAACATTAGTGATATGGTTTTTAAGCACTGTCTGAGCTCGCTCCAAGCTTCGTAACGAAACGGCATCGTATATCTCCTGATGCGCCTGGTCTGTGGCTATAAGCGATGACACGGGAAAGTAATTGCCGCCGTATTTGAGGAACAACATTTCGAATACATTCTGCAGCACACGAATCTGCGTTCCCTTTCCTGAAAGTGAGGCAAGAGTCATATGAAACTCTCTGTTCTTAAAAAGCCTTTCCTTCAGATAAAATTCTCTTTCTGCTGATAGATGTGCCTCAAGAGCAGCCTTGAGCGTCGTAAGCCCCTTTTTATCTATTTTCTGTATGGTAGCTGAAACCAGAGAAGGCTCTATCAACTCCCGGAGCTCATAAAGCTCCTCAAGTTCCTTGATGCTGAAAGGCGCCATGGAATATCCCCGGTTCGGTTCATGGTGGACAAACCCCTGCAGCTCAAGCCATTTAAGGGCCTGAATAATCGGAGTCGGGCTCAATTGAAGTTTTTCTGCAAGATCCCGATAGGCAATCTTTTGACCGGGTACAAGCTCCTTGCTGTAAAGCATGCGCCGGATGCCCTGATAAGCGGTGAGGCTGCTGTCTTCCTGGTGTTTTACGTTTTCTATTTTCTTTGTCATGTGAAATACTACATTAATTAAATTAAATATGCAATTAAATTTTAATATTATATTAAATTTATTTTGTCATACCAATCTGTATTATTTGTTCAGGGATACTTTTTCTCAGGAAAACACATTTAAAACAAAACGCTTATTATTATAGTGTAGTTTCCATTTAACAATATTACCTGATTCAAAATATAATTAAATATACAATTATTTTCATTGACATCATGCGATGGCAATTTTATACTTGCATGTTGCATAGATATCAATATATGTA
>JAPLKC010000054.1 GCA_026388255.1 Pseudomonadota bacterium
ATGGCCTTGGGATCAAAACCAAGTTCCATGGACTGGCCTGTCAGAAGGAATGCTTGAGGCGGATATACAAATGCCAATAAAGCATCAATATTGGCTGCTTTGGCCTCTTTTACGAGGGGGCTTAAGTCCTTTACATCCAAGGGAAAGCTCTTGGAGAAGGCAACCTCAATTCCATTTTTCTTCAGTGCCTGAAGTGCGTCCTCATTGTATTCTATGCCATGAAGGTCCTGAATGTATATTATGGCAACTTTCTTTACTCCCACTTCCTTCAGGACTTCAGACATGACAGGCATGTGGGTTTCAGAAAAATTCAAGACTGCGAAAAAATAGGGAAGTTTATTTACGACCTTTTTGAGCTTCTTCGCTCCGCCTGAACCTCCGAGAAGAACCATCTTGTGTTTGTTGGCAATCGGGGCTGAGGCAAAGAGGAAGGCTGTGTCCCAGGGAGAAAAAATCAGATCGACTTTATCCTCGACGATGGTCTTTTCGAGGAGCTTCGTCATGGTTCCGACATCACTCTTGTCGTCATATTTGGTGACTTCAAGGGGTAGTCTCTTGCCGTACTCCTTGATGTAAAGTCCACCCTTAGCATTAACCTCCTCGACCCACATGGTGTAAACATTCCCGCTGGTCACCGGAACACTGCTTGCATTTACACCCGACAAAGACGTGACCCAGCCTACCCGGATCTTGTCTTTCGCCGGTGGCGCTGCCTGGGCAAAAGAACACAGGCAAAATGCCAACACCGACATTACTATCAGTATACAAAGCATTTGTTTCTTCATCTTTCTACCTCCTCCTTTTTGTATTATCGTTTCCCACTGAACGATATTTTCTCCCGGTAATTTTCGCGCAAAGGTTCAGTGTCCGGTGATAGCGGTCCACCTCGCTGTGCTTGCAAATGCGGAAAATCCCGTTTTGCCCGTAAGGTTTGTCCTATTCAACATACCCGGACTCACTTGGACTTCGGCCACTCCGGCTTCGGATATTTCGGTTCAGATGTCCTCTTCTTGCCCGGGTCTATAACTTCATACACGCCGTTTTGCCATTGGCCTATCTCACCGGGGTGTGTAGTGTTGAACCCTTTCTCAAATCTCATCGGTCCCATAGCCGTATCGTATGTCTTTGTGGCCATAAGATCACGTATCTTCTTTTGATTCAGGGTCCCTGCTTCTTCAATAGCCTTCTCAAAGAACTGGAGCGAGGAATACATGAAAAGTGGTCCCCAATATGAAGGCTCAACTTTATATTTCTTAATAAAGTTATCACGGAACTGTTTCGCTCCAGGTGATACTTTCTCATTCCAGGCTCCTCCTCCCATCACCCCTTCCACGTTCTTTGCACCAAAGGCCTCCCTATACTCGATAAGGAAGGGACCAACTGTCAGGAAAAAGGCTTTCGGATTGAAGTTGATTTCCATCGCCTGTTTAGTCACAAGAAAAGATTCGTCAGGATAGATAAACCCCAGGAAGGCGTCAACATCGGCTGCTTTGGCTTCTTTCAAAAGAGGAGAAAGATCCTTCGTTCCAAAAGGAAAACTCTTCACCATTGCAACTTGAATCCCCCGCTTTTTTAGCTCTTTGAGTGCCACATCTCTATACTCGATGCCGTGAAGATCCTCAATATAGATGATGGCCACTTTTTTTACATTAGCATCCCCCAGTATCTGGACAAGAGGGGGCATCTGGGCCATGGCCGTGTTCAGCACTGAAAAAAAATAGGGGAATTTCGGCATCATGTCCCTGAGTTTGTCTGCTCCACCAGGGCCGCCGATGAGTATGTACTTATGTTTGTTGGCTATAGGCGCGGCGGCGAAAAGCATTGCCGTACCCCAGGGTGAAAATATGAAATCCACCTTATCTGTCAATATTGTTTTCTCGAGCAATTTCGTCATAGTGCCCACGTCGCTCTTGTCATCATATCTGATGACTTCGATGGGCAATTTTTTTCCGTATTCCTTGACGAATATCCCTCCTTTTGCGTTGATCTCATCGATCCAAAGATCATATGTCATCCCGTAGGTGCCCGGCACCCCGCTGGCATAGGGACCCGAGAGCGAAGTAACCCAGCCTATACGAATTTTATCTTTAGCAGGCGCGGCAACAACAACGTTACAGAACAAAAACATTACCATTGTAACTACGACCAGTAGTGGAACAAACATCTTCTTTTTCATACCATCCCTCCTGTATATTATCTGGGGACTACGTCGCTTTTTCCCGTAGCCAAGCCACTGACTGAGCCCCCTTTTGTTTAAGAACAAACAATTGTCAACGACATCAACATGGCCGCATTAATACCTATTCATGCCGGTTGCTTATCGGGAGGATAAAAGGTCATTGATAACTTCTGAATGATGGCACCGGCAGGTGTATTTGCAACAGCGCCGTCTTCACCAATCGCAAAAAATTTGCCTGTCTCCCTCATCTGGTCCCAGTTATGAAAGAAAACGGTCGAAACAGGCAGGCCGAATTCACGAAAGCAAAAAACGTACTGGTTATCATCGAACTTATAATCGGTATGAAAATCTACGTCCGCCTCTCCACGAAGCGGTCCCACGACGCAATGCCAGACATAGCGTTGTGTATTCAAGTAAATATGTTCAAAACACTGGTTAGGATTGTATGTGTAGAGCGCCCGCAAACCTACCAGATCACGTGTAGGAGCAGGTTTACGTCCCGTTGGCGGAATAGACGGATCACCAAGAACGCCTGGAGAAAACTGATGAATAGCCCGAGGCTCTTTGCCTACATCGCCTTCGCGCATAATTGTCCGAATTGAGAGCACCCGTCTTGTTTTCGTGTTTACAATAAAGGTCTCCGACTGGCGAGGCTCACTGGTGAATGTCATGTCGATAAAATAGGTTTCTGGTGCTACTTCCACCACTTCGCACCAGTCCATGCCGCCCTCATTGCCGTTTTTCCACATAACCTTATTGCGTTCAATAAACTCTATAACAAAGATTGCCCCTGATTCGAGCGTAATTCTAACAGTCTGACCCACCAAAGCCTCTGTTTGATTAAGACGATGGAAAGCCATCTCTGATGCATAATCCTCATACTTATAATTAGTTTCACCTTCTCGCTGTGACATCATGTACCTCCTTTAAATAATCAGAAAATAGCCTGACTTCATTCAATAGACTAAAATTCTA
>JAPLKC010000055.1 GCA_026388255.1 Pseudomonadota bacterium
CAGGTTTTTCTTTCCTGAAAACCTCCAGCGCCGCTTCGCCATTCTCTGCCTCAATCGGGAAAAACCCGTTATTATTAAGAAAATCGCTAAGCGTGAGCCTGATGTTTTTGTCATCGTCTACAATAAGAATTTTATTCATCCTGCTTCTCCTGCCTTCATTTATTGGGGCTCACGCCTGTCCCCTCTTAACTTCCGTATGAACGTGGGATGTCCGCTCACTTACGTTCGCTTGGACGTCCGCTTACGCTTGGACGTAAATGCCTTCTTCATCGTCCCACGTCCAAAGGAGCCGGGCACCCATGAAGTGGGTGTTGACTGTACGTCCTAAGTCCCACGGTAACTATATCAACTGTCCAGAATCGCCCTGACTTTCGCCAACAACTCAGCCGGCAAAAGGGGTTTTTTTATAAAATTCAACTTTTCATCTATCACCCCTGATCTGTCCATGATTCCATGTGCATATCCGCTCATGAAAAGGATTTTCTGGAGGGGGTTCATTTTCTTTATCTCGTTATACACTTCCTTTATGTGCTTCTTCGGCATCATTACATCAAGAATGATCATGCCGATGCTATCCTTGTGCCGGATAATCTTCTGTATTACATCCTCTCCGTCAACTGCCTCAATAACTTCGTAACCGCCTGCTTCAAGAATGCTTCTTACCGTACTTCTCGTCAGTACATTGTCTTCAGCAAGAAGAATCGTTTCACGGCCCTCTTCAAAAAATATATCCTCCGTATCCGTCTTTTTTTTATGCAAAATCGAATCTATTACCGGCAGGTACACAGATATGGTGGTGCCTTTACCTGTCTCGCTGGACACATTAATATACCCGTTATGTTTTTTGATAATACCAAAGATAATGGAAAGTCCGAGGCCCGTTCCCTTACCAACCTCCTTTGTTGTAAAGAAAGGCTCAAACATCCTCTCAATTGTCCACTTGTCCATCCCTGTACCGTTGTCGGCAACAGATACACGGATATACCTGCCCGGATCGCCGCCTGAGGCATAGAGGTTTGTAAATTCTTCATCCAACTCAATAAAATCAGTCTCTATAGTCAATTTCCCGCCTTCCGGCATGGCATCACGTGCGTTCACGATGAGGTTCATAAGGACTTGCTCTATCTGGCTTTCATCAGCAACTGTTTTCAAATCTGCATCCTTTAATACTGTTTCAAGCTCGATATTATCCCCGATGGTTCGTAATGCCATCCTTACTATCTTATCAACGATTTTGTTAAGATCGAGAGTAACGGGCTTTATGATCTGTTTTCTGCTGAAGGTAAGGAGGTTCTGTGTGAGCTGCGCTGCACTCTCGCCTGCCTCGGTTATCCGGTTGAGATATACTTTTACCTGATCATCCAGATTTGCCTTCATTAGCGAAAGCTGGGCATTTCCCAGAATAGTTGTAAGGAGATTATTGAAGTCATGGGCAATCCCTCCGGCAAGGGTGCCGATGGATTCCATCTTCTGGGCATGGAAAAGCTGTTCCTCCAGTTGTTTACGATCTGTTATGTCTATGGCAATGCCCCTTAATCCTGAAAACTTCTTTCCCTTTCTCATAGGGCTCAGATAGGTAAGGATAGGGAATGTGGCCCCATCCTTCCTGAGCGCTGTAAATTCAATACCTTCCAGTATCTCTCCCCTGGATATCCCTTCGGCTGCTGCCTTTACCCTGTCCCGATCCTCAGGGATAAGCGCCTGTAAGAGTTTCAGGCCTACGTCAATATCTTCCTGCGTATATCCAAACTGTTCAAGGGTATGACAATTCACAAATGTGAAAAAACCCTTTTCATTTACTTCAAAAACCGTCTGTGGTAATAAGTCGGCCAGTTCCTTGTATCTCTCGTTGCTCTTTTTAAACGCTTCATCGGCTTGCTTGCGCTCGGTGATATCATCGTAGATGGCAACAATATCGCCCGAGGGCAGTTTGTATACCTCGTTTTCCACCCACTGGGAAATACGCCCGTCCTTGTAGAATGAAAAAGGGAGATGCTCCGGCACCCCGGTTCTCCAGACGCGCTGGAATACTTCAAAAAGCCCGATGTCTTTGATACCGGGGAATATTTCCAGAACGCTTCTCCCTTCAACCTCCTGTAATGTAACGCTACTGAGTCTTTGACCTGCAGGATTCAAGTCTTTAAAGATAAAATCCTCGCCGTTATGCTGCGCCTTGTATACTGCCACACCGCTTCCCATCTTGTTGAACATTTCACGGAAGCGGATTTCGCTCTCCTTGAGCGCAACTTCAGCCAGTTTGCGCTTGGTGATATCCTCAACGGTGCCTTCAAAATGAAGTAATTTCCCTGTTTCGTCTTTAACGACACGGGCATTGATTGAAACCCATATTTTACTCCCATCCTTTTTGTAAACGGTTGTCTCAAAGTCATTTACTTTCCCTTGCTTCTTAAGCATGACCGTATAGCGCGTTCTGTCTTCCTGATTTGCAAACAGTTGCTCTCCTGTGTGGGTAATGCCTGTTATCATCTCTTCCGGGTATTCAAAACCGTGAATATGTGCCATGGCAGGATTGACACTGATGAAGCGACCCTCGGGAGAGCTTTGGTAGATGCCCTCTATGGCATTCTCGAAGATGGAGCGGTATTTCTGTTCACTTTGAAGCAGGGCTTCTTCTGCATGCTTGTGTTCGGTAATGTCGCGGAGGACTAAAACCTTTGCCTTTTTTTTCTTATAATGTATGGTTCTTGCCTGCCCGGCCACTTCCATAATAAGGGGAGACCCGTCTTTCTTCAGCATCATCGCCACATAAGGCTTTTCATAATCTGTCTGCATGGCATGCAAAAAAAGTTCTTTTGATTCCGGTGCGACAAAATTTATTACATGTTTTTTTCCGATTATCTCATCTGCCTCATCATAATCATAACCAAACATCCTTATCATGGCTTGATTAAAATCCAGGACATTACCATCGTCGTGAATAACTATTCCTTCAAAAGTGGAATCAGCGAGAAGGCGGAACCTCTCTTCGCTTCCGGCCAACGCATCTTCTGCGTGCATGCGTTCCAGTTCGGCCGATGCCCTGGCCGCCAGGATATCCATGATTTCCCGAAAGTCAGGGTAGTTTTTTGTAAGCGGCTTTCGCGACAGCACACAGAGAACACCAAAAGAGCTTCCGTCTGACTTCACAAGCGGTGTACCTGCATAGCCCTCGATATTCAGGGCAGAAACGAGCTTTGCCTCGGGAAAGAGAGCGCTTACACCTTCAGGATAGAAACTGAACCCATCGGTGGCAACACGCCCACAGGGTGTGCCTTCCAGGCCTAAAACCAGATTATCGACAATCTTCCCGTCAGGCCATACGGAACAGCTCCTGATTTCGTTGCTGTCAGGTACGATCTCACCGATAATCACACAGTCTGCATCAAGCCATCCTGCTACGTTCTCAACAATCCTGTCAAGGCATGCCTGCCCTGTAGTCCCTACACTGCTTTTCAGTATGGTGGTCTTTACCCTTTCCGCCTTCTTCAGGTCCGTTATGTCCTGAATCAGCCCGTCATATGAAACAAGTCTGCCTTGATCATCATAACGTAAAACAGGTGTGCTTCTCACCCAACGCTTACCACCATCCTTGCGAACAATCCGGTGCTCCGAAGGCAGGGCATTTCCTCCTCCAAGGATCTGCTTTAAATATTCTTCAACTTCCACCTTGTCCTCGTCTGCAATCATGCGATACCACAGGTAAGGATCTGCAGCGAATTCTTCTGTTGTGTAGCCCGTAATAGCCACGCAACCCGGTCCGTGACGGGTTTCCACCGCCCTCCCCTCATCCAGACTTACTGAATATATATAGTCGGTGACGGCCTCGGTAATACACCGGTAGCGCTCTTCGCTCTGTTGCATGGCAACTTCTGCCTGTTTACGTTTCTCCTCAAGAAGTTTTTCCCGTGTCAAGTCCCTTCCACAACCGACAGTACCGATCATATTCCCTTTTTCATCAAGAAAAGGGGCCTTGTAGACGTCGAGAAAGAGAAATTCCCCCTGTACATTGCCTGACTCATCAAACCGTTGCGACCTCCTTTCTTGCAACACAACAGCATCGGAATCAATGCATATCTCTCCGAATGTATGCCATACAGGATCATCGGGACGGGATTGCCTCTCCCTGTCCGCAAAGAACATGTCTGTTTTTCCTAAAGGCTCATTAAAATCTTTTGTGTTGAGCAGTTTCTCACAGATAGCCCTGTTGGCAAAAATGAATTTTTTTTCAAGATCCTTTGCCCATATAAGGTCAGGTACATTGTCACACATTAATTTCATCATGGCATAGAGCGCCTGGTATTTGTCTTCGGATTGTTTTAACTGCAGCTCAATATTTTTTTTATTCAGCGCTATTTCAATTACTATTCTGACCTCAGTTTTCTGAAAGGGTTTAGTAAGATACCCGTAGGGTTCCGCCTCTTTCGCTCTCTCAATGTATTCAAAATCCATATAGGCAGTAAGGAAAATTATTGGTATGCCATGCCTTGCAGTGATGGTTTTTGCAGCTTCAATACCGTCCGGGCCTCCTTGCATAACAATGTCCATAAGTATGATATCAGGCTTGAGATGCCCGGCCATCTCCACAGACTTATTACCGGAAGTGGCAACTCCCACCACCTCATGTCCTATTTCTGTAAGGTATTCCTTGATATGCGTTGCAATAATTGCTTCGTCATCGACAACCATTATCCTGGCCATGTTTTCCCTCGCTTTTTACTGCCTTAAACTCTACGTTCCATAATTATTTCTTCTATGCGAACGTTTACAGGACATCAAAATTGACTATAAAACCCGGATTTATGTTGATTTAACTAAGTTGGATGAAAGGTATCGGTTTCACAGTCCCCTGTACATCTGTAATTATGTACTTAATTACAGTGTAACTGATTAATTGCGTTTTGCAAGCAAAATTATCTATACCAAAAAGCTGCGTAAATCTTTTACCCTCCGGGCGCTATCTATGAATCCGAACCGGTATTACGTATTATTCAAGACAAGCTGCACTATTCCTTCCAACGGCACTATTTTATCGACCGCATTAAGCTTGATCGCCTCTTTGGGCATACCGAAGACTATACAGGATGCTTCGTCCTGGGCAATATTGAATGCCCCAGCATCTTTCATCTCAAGCATACCTTTTGCCCCATCGTCACCCATACCGGTCATAATCACCCCTACAGCATTCTTTCCTGCATACCGGGATGCAGAACGAAAGAGGACATCTACGGATGGTCTGTGGCGGCATACTAAGGGCCCGTCTTTTACTTCTACATAGTAGCGGGCACCGCTCCTTTTTAAGAGTGTATGTTTATTTCCAGGGGCAATGAGGGCTCGACCCCGTATGACCGTATCGTTGTCCTCAGCTTCTTTTACGGATATCCTACAAAGAGTGTTAAGCCGGTTTGCAAAGGCGCGGGTGAAGTTCTCCGGCATGTGTTGTACGATGACCATGCCGGCTGCATCTTCGGGCAGGGCTTCCAGAAAAACCCTCAATGCCTCTGTACCTCCGGTAGACGCCCCTATGACCACAACCTTCTCCGTAGTCTGGATCATTGCCTTATTTACCTGCATCGGGATAACTGCATCTGCCGTAAGTTTGGGTTGTACGTGCAGAGGTTTCGAAACAGTCTTTTTTGTACGCGCCCTTGCTGCTGCCTTGACTACATCACAAATAAGGATCTTCGATTCCTCCAGAAACTGCTTTACCCCCATTTTGGGCTTCTGAATAATCTCAACAGCGCCGTATTCAAGGGCCTTCAGGGCTGTTTCCGAACCGTCATCGGTAAGGCTCGAACACATGACAACCGGAATCGGGTGCTGCGACATGATCTTCTGAAGAAAGGTAATGCCGTCCATCCGGGGCATCTCCACATCAAGGGTGATTACATCAGGGGCAACCTCTCTCATTCTCTCTGCCGCAAGATATGGGTCCCTGGCTGCACCGATAACCTCTATTAATGGATCGGACGAAAGGATTTCCGTCATTGCCTGGCGGACTACTGCCGAGTCATCAACAATAAGGACTTTGATTCTGTTCATATGTGCCTCTCAATTAGTTCACCATTGCCCATGTAATCCAAACCTTTTTTTGGTTTGTATCCTGTCATCACGCGGACAACGAACTTTGGACTGAGTTTATACGTTTTAATAACACCTTGCCTGTGTGGGTATAGAAATGCACCTTTCTGCCCAGTTTGCCTCCAATATCGGATACCTTAAGCTGAAGATTCTCATTTCTGATGACCTCCAGAGCTATCTCTATGTTCTTCTGCCCTATCGATGCCATACTTTCATTCATCCTGTCGATTACATCCGCACCACCTAAGAGTTTGATCTCCATTTCGTCTTTCCTTATACCCATTGTTTCAAACTTGTTAAGCATATACAAAATAGAGCTGTCTACATAGCGGAACTCATGGTGTCCCTTTGTAAAAGAACTCCTGGGCAGCATTGCATGGCAGATGCCGCCTGCCTTTAACCTCCTGTTAAATATTGTTACGGCAATGCATGAACCGAGGATCGTGGAAACGATGGTAGGTTTATCCGATATGTAGAGTTCTCCCGGTTTCAGAAAAACCCTCATGCAAGTCTCCGGTATATGGTTGGTGCTACCTGGGTCAGTGGCACATCCATACCGAAGAGTGTCTCCGAATGCCCCATAAAGAGATAACCGTCGGGGGATAAATGCTGGCAGAATTTGTTTAAAAGCCTCTCCTGTGTCGGTTTATCAAAGTATATGATAACATTCCGGCAGAAAATGATATCCATGGGTTCACGGAAGCCGAAGTCACTATCCATAAAGTTTAATCGTCTGAACCTGATTTGTTCCCTCAACGCAGGTATAACACGATATAGTTTTTTTGTCCTGTCCTTATTTCTCAGGAGGTACTTATTCCTCATATCAGGAGGAACAGGGCTTATCCGCTCTTCATCATAGATGGCAAGTTTTGCTTTATCAAGAACCCTGGTGGATATGTCGGTAGCAAGGATCTGGAAATTAAAACTCCTGTTATCATTTACAAACTCACTTAACACCATAGCCAGCGTGTAAGGTTCTTCACCGCTTGAACAGCCTGCACTCCAAATAAATATATTCTTTCTGATACGGGTAAGATGGGGAAGCGCTATGCGGTTGAGAAATTCAAAATGGCCCGGTTCCCGGAAAAAATCAGTTTTATTCGTGGTAACCTGATCTATCATGTCCGTCAATTCTTCCTGTATTCCTGCAGGGCTGAAAAGATAATCGCAGTACAGGGTAAAGGAATTGAGTTTCAATTCTCTCAGCCTCTTCTGAAGTCGCGCCTCCAGCATGGTCTTTTTTGAATCGCCGATATTGATGCCGCACTCATTGTAGATAAAATCCTTAAGACGCGAGAAGTCTTTATTGGACATAGTAATAGTTGAACTCTGAGAACGTTCATCCTTTATCATATTGATAACACCTGCAATATTTATACCACCTGTACTGAATCTACAAGGGCGCTGATAATGGTGGTTTCTCCATCAAAAGATACCCTACGACAGTGATGCATATATTGACATTGATGCATATATTGACAGCCTTTTCCGTGGCAGACATCCCGAACTTGACTTCAAGAAGGTATGTTTATTTTTCGGGTTAATTTTTCTGAAGCTTCATTTTCAGGACAACACATGTTTCTTCCGTTAATTCACAGTCCTTCGGACATGGTTCTATGTGTATTGTAACATCTATATTCTGCATCTTTTCGATCATCTTCATTTCTATTACCTCTGCTAAATTGTGCGCTTCTTCAATGCGTGCTTTTCTGCATATCAATAAATGGAAATCCAGATACTTCTTGTTGCCTGCCAGACGGCTTCTCAGCTTGTGATACCCGGCATAGGGAAAGGGCATGGTATCAATGATGTCTCGAATTTCCATTTCGACCTTTTCAGGGATGCTGGTGTCCATAAGACCCGAAAGCCCGTCCCTGAATATTTTAATCGCTGAGAAGATGATGATTAAGCCTATTATTATCGCAAATAACAAGTCAAAATACGTCATGCCCGTGTAATAGGTAAGAACAATGGCAACAATGGCAGCAGAGTTGGAATAAAAGTCGCTCGTATAATGGAGTGCATCAGCCATGAGCGCGCGCGAGCCGGTTTTCTTTCCCACCACCTTCAGAACAGTTGAAACGGCAATGGTAAAAACAAGGGAAAAAACCATGACGCCGATATCGAGTCTGGAATAGGCAATTGCTTCTTTACTGAGGAATTTATCAATAGTTGTATAGATTATTGCTGCCCCACTGAAGACAATAACAAGAGATTGAATTACGGCAGCCAGGTCTTCAGCTTTTCCATGACCGTACTGGTGTTCATGATCTGCCGGTTCTGCGGCCTTCTTTATGGCAAAAAAGTTCATGCCGGACATGAACACATCCAGCAAGCTGTCAAGGCCTGAAGACATCACAGCCATAGAACCTGAGATCAAGCCTACAGAGAACTTACCTATTGCAAGGATTGCTGCAGACGCGATTGCGAATAAAGAAGCTTTCTGTTTAATATCCATTGTAATATTATTTAATGCTCATTGAGTTTAAATATTCAAGCATAATCCATCGCCTCTAATATGAATCTTGAAAACATGCTGCCTCAATGGCGACAAGGTTATGCGCAAAAGGCGCCACGGCTTTATGCTCAATAACCTGTGGAAAAAACGTGCTATTTCTGCTAAGCTATGGCGGTTTTAATCTTACGGGAGTTTTACCTTGGAATGCCATGGACAATCTTGATGTTATAGTAATCGGTGCAGGTCATGCAGGCTGTGAAGCTGCACTTGCTTCTGCACGTATAGGCGTAAAGACCCTTCTTTTGACAACCAATCTGGATCATATAGCATTCATGTCATGCAACCCTGCCGTAGGCGGACTTGGTAAGGGACATCTTGTAAAAGAGCTTGACGCCCTGGGCGGTGAGATGGGTAAAAACATCGATGCCACAGGCATTCAGTTCCGCATCCTCAATATGAAAAAGGGGCCTGCTGTCCGCGCAACCCGCATCCAGGCAGACAAAATGAAATATGCCATAAGGATGAAAAGGGTGCTTGAAGAACAGGAAAATCTATTTTTACGGCAGGGCATTGTAGAAAAGCTCTTAGTCGAAAACAACACGGTCATCGGCGTTGAAACACAATGGGGAGAAAAGTTCTACGGAAAATGTGTGATTATAACAACAGGGACATTCCTGAAGGGACTTATACACATAGGCCTGGAACATTTCGAAGCAGGAAGGATGGGGGATTTACCATCCGTTGGCCTCTCCCTCTGTCTCAAAGAACTCGGTTTTGACATAGGACGTCTCAAAACAGGGACATGCCCCCGGCTTGACGGAAGGACAATAGATTTTTTAAAGCTTGAGCCGCAGCATAGCGATGACCCGCCGCAGCCTTTTTCATTCATGACACAGGCAGTTCATAATAAACTCGTTCCCTGCTGGCTTACTTATACAAACGAAAGGACCCATGATGCAATCCGGGCAGGATTCGACAGATCGCCCCTTTATACAGGAAAAATAAAAGGTACGGGGGTCAGGTACTGCCCATCCATTGAAGACAAAATAGTAAGATTTCAGGATAAAGAACGCCACCGCATATTTATTGAGCCGGAGGGCCTCGACACTATTGAATATTACCCGAACGGGCTTTCCACGAGCCTCCCCCTTGATATACAGTTAAAGATGCTCAGAAGCATAAACGGTCTCGAACATGTGGAGATTACAAGACCGGGTTATGCGATAGAATATGACTTTGTATATCCCACACAGCTATATGCTACCCTTGAAACGAAACTGATCAACAATCTCTTCCATGCAGGTCAGATAAACGGGACAACAGGCTATGAAGAGGCTGCAGCTCAGGGCATGATGGCAGGCATTAACGCTGCATTAAAGGTTACAGGCAAGGAGATGTTCTGCCTTGGCAGGGATGAGGCATACATTGGTGTTATGATAGATGACCTGGTAACAAAAGGGGTTGACGAACCATACAGGATGTTTACATCGAGGGCTGAATACCGGCTCTTGCTGCGAGAGGACAATGCAGACCTGAGACTTACGGAAAAAGGTTATGTTGCCGGGATTGTGAGCAAAGAGCGTTATGAGAAACTAATAGAAAAAAAGAAGAAGATCTCCAGGACACATGAAATATTGCAGTCGATAAGGCTCAAGCCCACCCTTGAAACAATTGAAATGTTAAGAAACAATGGTTTTGGAAGTATAAAGAACCCCGTCACCCTTGAAGAGCTTCTTAAAAAACCGGAAGTGACCATGGACAGCATAAAAAGGATAGAACCGGCCTTCAATGACCTGGAAGAAGATATTGCATATCAGGTGGAGTTAGATATAAAATACCGGGGCTATACGGAAAGACAGTTTGAGATGATAGAAAAAACAAAGAGGCTTGAAAATATGAAAATTCCCGTTGATATTGCTTACGGCAGTGTTTCCGGATTATCGCGGGAGGTAGTGGAGAGACTGTCAAAGATCAGGCCTTTTACCATCGGTCAGGCAGCCAGAATTCCCGGAATTACACCGGCGGCTATAACAGCGGTGATGATACATTTGAAGAAGACAGGGATATTGTAAGGGAAATGTTGAATGTTGAATGTTGAATTGAAGAGTCAACAGGGTGATCTCCACTATCTTTGCCGGTAGAGGGGGCGACCCCCTTACGGGGACAGGCGCAAGCCCCAGAAAAATAACAAGGCGTCAAAGAGCTAAATAGCTCACACGGTGAGCGAGAAGGGGAGGCTCCGACAGCTTTGCTGGTGGAGGGGGCGACCCCCTTACGGGGACAGGCGCAAGCCCCAATAATAGAGGTTTATTTTGGAAGATAATAACAGCATTATAAAAAACTGGCTAAACGGTTTCGGAGTAGATACTTCGGGTATCGGGGATATGTCGCTATATGAAAAAGAACTGGTAGGGCTGGATGATTCTATAAAACAGAGGTTACCATTTGCCGTCTCTTTTGGCCTTGTATTGTCAAAAGGTATTCTGGATACCGTAACGGATGGGCCCAACCCACTCTATCTCCATCATTACCGGCAATTGAACTACAGGCTTGACATGATCGGGTATCTGCTCTCAAAGGAGATTGAAAAAAAAGGGTGCAAGGCAATACCCTTCGGGGCCTCTCAGGTTATAGACTGGCGGAACCAGAAGGGACATATCTCCCATAAGCATATAGGGGTTTTATCGGGTATCGGATGGATAGGCAGAAATAATCTCCTTATACATCCTGTCTTCGGGGCCAGAGTCAGGTACAACGCGGTTCTGACAGATATGCCACTTACACCGGACAAACCGCTTGACAGAAATTGCGGAGGGTGCAAGGCCTGTATCGACAAATGCCCGGCCGGTTCGATAAAAGACACTCAATCCTTATTTGATCATAAAGGATGTTATGACATGCTGACCCAATTCAAAAACAAGAGGAACCTCGGTCATCATATCTGCGGCATATGTATAGAAGCCTGCAAGGGGAAACGATGAAGGCAACAAAGGCGCTCATTGCCCTTGAGGATGGAGCCGTTTTTGAGGGCAAAAGCTGCGGGATAGAAGGTGAAAAGGAAGGAGAAATCGTCTTTAACACGAGTATGACCGGCTATCAGGAAATCATGACAGACCCGTCGTATAAGGGGCAGATTGTTACAATGACATATCCTCTTATCGGCAACTACGGGGTAAACGAAGACGATACAGAATCGGGCAGCCCGAAGGTAGAAGGCTTCATTGTAAGGGAATTGAGCAGAATCGCAAGTAATCACAGGTCTCAAGACAATATTGTAAACTACCTTAAAAATCACAATATAGTAGCCATAGAAGAGGTTGACACCCGCGCGCTTACAAGGCATATACGGGTCAGGGGAGCAATGAAAGGCATCATTTCCACCATAGATGCAGATCCCGAAAGTCTTATTAAAAAGGCAAGGACATCGAAGGGCATTGTCGGCAGAGACCTGGTTAAGGAAGTAACCTGCAGAGAACCCTATATTTGGAGCAACACAGAAGAAGATCGGGGTTCGCAGTTCAAGGTTCAAATTCCCGACGCTTCACGCCTGTCCTCGCTTGGCGGGGGCTTCACGCTTAAAGGTTCAGAAAATTCTAAATTAGAAATTCTAAATTCTAAATTAAAAGTTGTTGTCATGGACTTCGGGGTAAAGATGAATATCCTGAGGATGCTCAATAAAGCAGGTTGTCATGTAGCTGTTGTCCCTGCAAACACATCTGCAGAAGATATACTTGCAATGCAGGCTGATGGGGTACTCCTTTCGAACGGACCCGGCGACCCTGAAGGCGTGCCTTATGCCATAGAGGAAATAAAGAAGCTCATAGGAAAAATCCCCATCTTCGGCATCTGTCTCGGCCAGCAGTTGCTTGGCCTTGCATATGGCGGAAAGACATACAAACTCAAGTTCGGTCATCGCGGGGCAAATCAGCCTATAAAAGACCTGACAACGGGAAAGGTCTATATAGTTTCAGAAAATCACGGGTTTGCTGTAGACATAGATTCCATAAAAACAGAACCCGTAAAGGCAACACATGTCAACCTGAATGATAATACGATTGAAGGCCTGGAACATGAGACATACCCTGTTTTTTCTGTCCAGTACCATCCTGAAGCCTCACCGGGACCGCATGATGCATACGGACTGTTTGCAAAATTTGCTGACATGATGGAGAAGTTCAGGGATAAAAGAACAATGAGTTGAAAACTTAAAAAACACATGCCAAAACGAACAGACATTCAAAGTATACTCATTATAGGCTCCGGCCCGATTGTCATCGGTCAGGCCTGTGAATTCGATTATTCAGGAAGTCAGGCATGTAAGGCGCTTAGAGAGGAAGGCTACAAAGTAATCCTCGTCAACAGCAACCCTGCAACGATAATGACAGACCCTGATATGGCAGACAGGGTTTACATTGAACCACTTACGCCCGAAATCCTTGAAGAGATTATTAAAGTTGAAAGACCCGATACGATCCTTCCCACTATCGGCGGTCAGACAGCGCTTAACCTTGCCACAATCCTTTCGGAGAGGGGTATCCTCGACAAGTATAATGTAGAACTGATAGGCGCCGATTATAAAGCCATTAGAAAAGCTGAGAACAGGGAAGAGTTTAAGGCTGCTATGGAAAATATCGGTCTCGAAGTGCCCGGAAGCGGTCTTGCCCATAATATGGATGATGCAAAAAAAGTGGCTAAAGAAATAGGCTTCCCGCTCATCATAAGACCAAGCTTTACCCTCGGAGGCACAGGTGCGGCAGTCGCATACAACATTGAAGAATTTAAGATCCTCGCCTTAAGAGGTCTTGAGAGCAGCATGACCAGCGAAATCCTCATCGAGGAATCCGTCATAGGCTGGAAGGAATATGAGCTTGAGGTCATGAGGGACAAAAAAGACAATGTTGTCATTATTTGTTCCATTGAGAACTTTGACGCCATGGGCGTGCACACAGGCGACAGCATCACCGTGGCTCCGGCGCAGACTTTGACGGATAAAGAATACCAGGTCATGAGGGATGCCGCTATCATGATCATAAGGGAGATAGGCGTTGAAACAGGGGGTTCGAATATCCAGTTTGCCGTACATCCGGATACGGGCAGGATGACAATCATTGAGATGAATCCCAGGGTTTCCAGGAGTTCAGCCCTTGCGTCAAAGGCTACAGGATTTCCTATTGCAAAGATCGCTGCAAAGCTTGCAGTAGGATATACTCTGGATGAAATCCCCAATGATATAACAAAGAAGACTCCGGCATCGTTCGAGCCGACCATAGACTATTGCGTTGTCAAGGTTCCAAGGTTTACCTTTGAAAAGTTTAAAGGGGCTGATGAGACCCTGACCGTTCAGATGAAATCCGTAGGGGAGGCTATGGCTATTGGAAGGACCTTTAAAGAGGCGCTGCAAAAGGGGTTCAGGTCGCTTGAAGTAGGCGTTTTCGGAATTATAGACGAGAGGCTTCCGGGTATACATGATCCGCTGTTTATAAAACAAAAACTGATTACCCCGAACAAAGACAGGGTATTTTATATTCGCCACGCATTAAAGGCAGGCATCGATATAAACGAAATTTACGATCTCACAGGCATAGACAGGTGGTTTCTGAAGAATATTGAAGAGAGTGTGCAGTTTGAAGCGGAAATAGCCGGACAGAATGACTTATCTGAAGAGCTTATGTACAGGGCAAAGAGGCTTGGTTTTTCCGACAGGCAGATAGGCGCTCTTATTGGCAAAAGCGAAAATGAGATACGTGCAGCAAGAATCAGTATGGGCATAAAAAGCGTCTTTAAGCTTGTTGATACCTGCGCTGCCGAATTTGAGGCCTACACACCTTATTACTATTCCACCTATGAAAAAGAAGACGAATCAAGAATCTCCGACAGGAAAAAGATCATGATCCTGGGCGGTGGGCCGAACAGGATCGGCCAGGGCATAGAATTCGATTACTGCTGCGTCCATGCAGCTTTCGCGCTAAAAGCACTCGGTTATGAAACTATCATGGTGAACAGCAACCCCGAAACTGTAAGTACGGACTATGACACATCAGACCAATTATATTTTGAGCCTCTTACCTTCGAAAATGTCCTTGATATTGCCGAACGTGAAAAGCCGGACGGCGTAGTTGTCCAATTCGGCGGACAGACGCCGCTCAACCTTGCAGTGCCTTTACAGAAATCCGGCGTACCCATCATAGGAACAACACCGGAGAGTATAGACATGGCTGAAGACAGGGACAAGTTCAAGTCTTTACTTAAAAAACTGGACATCACACAGCCGGAAAACGGCATAGCCATATCATTTGAAGAGGCAAAAAAAGTGGCAAACACGATAGGATATCCTGTTGTGGTGCGGCCGTCCTATGTGCTTGGCGGCAGGGCAATGGAAATCGTATATACAGACAGCGATCTTATGAACTTCATGGAAAAGGCAGCCGAGGCGTCACCGGATAGACCGATCCTTATAGACAAGTTCCTTGAAGACGCCATAGAGATAGATGTAGATGCCGTTGCAGACGGTGAAAGCTGTGTAGTTGCCGGCATCATGGAACATATCGAAGAGGCGGGCATCCATTCGGGAGACAGTGCCTGTACATTGCCGCCCTACTCTCTCGATGACGAGGCAATCGACAAGATCAAAACATACACATACATGCTCGCCAAGGAACTCAACGTTATAGGCCTTATGAATATCCAGTACGCTGTAAAAAATGATGTGATTTATGTACTTGAGGTAAATCCCCGTGCAAGCAGAACCATTCCATTTGTCAGCAAAGCCACCGGCATCCAGTGGGCTAAAGTAGCTGTAAAACTGATGGTAGGGCTAAAATTGAAAGACCTCGGAATTGACAAAGAGGTTGAGATAAAACATGTAGCCGTGAAAGAATCGGTCTTCCCTTTTAATAAGTTTTACGGTGTTGATACGATTCTTGGACCTGAAATGAAATCCACCGGCGAGGTCATGGGCATCGATATTAATTTCGGCGCCGCCTTTCTCAAGGCACAACTCGGCGCAGGCCAGGACCTCCCCGCTTCCGGAAATGTGCTTCTGAGTGTAAAAAACAAGGATAAGAGAAATGTGGTTTTCATCGCAAAGAAGCTGTCAGACCTCGGTTTTAAGATATTTGCCACAAAAGGAACCGGAAAAGTCCTTGTAAACAACGGCATCGATGTAGCTTTCGTCAACAAGGTCTCTGAAGGCAGACCCCATATCGTTGACATGATCAAGAATGGTGAGCTTCAATTTATCATTAATACACCAAGCGGCAGACATCCGATGCAGGATGAGGTAAGCATACGGGCAAGCGCAGTCCAGTACAAAACCCCTTACACAACAACCATTTCCGGTGCACAGGCCATGGTTAACGCCATAGAACACATAAAAATAGGCGGACTTCAGGTAAAAGCACTTCAGGATTATTTCAAGTAAAAATCTGTTGCGTTTTCGTATCTCGGTGCTTCACGGGTTTACCCGCTTCACAAGATCAGTACAATCAAGGTTGGCGGCGAAGAATTACAGGTAATGTTCAGATTAACCCCTGATATGTTACACAAATCTGACAAATTATGTTATATAGTATGACATGCTATTTCCACGAAACATCAAACATCTTTTCATGGGCTGGAAAACCCGGGATAATAGAAAACCTCTTATTGTCCGGGGTGCCCGCCAGACAGGCAAGACCTCGGCAGTCCACAAACTGGCTTCTGAAGCCTTCGATTCGTATGTATATATCAACCTGGAGAAGGCCGATGACCTTTCGTTGTTTTCAAGGATGTATTCCATCCAGGAACTGCTTCAGATTTTACAGCTCAAATTCAATAAAAAGATAACGCCCGGCAAGACACTCATATTTATAGATGAAATTCAGGTCTCTCCCGCGGCGATGTCACAGCTCCGCTATTTCTATGAAGAATCTCCTGCGCTTCATGTGATTGCAGCAGGGTCACTACTTGAAGTAAAAATGAAGACAGAAGGTTTTTCTTTTCCTGTCGGGCGCGTTGAATACTGTTATCTCCATCCTGTTTCATTCGATGAATTCCTTGGCGCCTTGCATGAGACTGAGTCATTAGACTTTATAAACAGCACAAAAACTACCACTCATATCCCCGATGACATACATACTATCCTTATGAAAAGATTCCATGAATATATTCTGGTTGGCGGAATGCCCGAAGCGGTACAACGATATGCTGCTGAAAAGTCGTTTATTAATGTAAATCCGGTATACGAGTCCATCATAACCGGTTTCAAAGATGATGTGTTCAAGTATTCACGGGAGGCGAAGGCAAAGTACCTTCAGTTTATTATTGAGCATGCCCCGAAATATGTCGGGTTGGCTGTTAAATATGAGAATTTCGGCGGATCAGGCTTCCGCAGCAGGGAGATGAGCGAAGCCTTTGATATCCTCGAAAAGGCGATGATCGTTCACAGGGTGTATCCGTCTGCCTCCAGACAACTTCCCCTGCTCCACAATCTGAAGAAATCACCAAAACTTGTTTTTCTGGACATGGGGCTTATCAACTATCAGTTGGGATTGAGAACAGAAATTATCAATATTGAAGATATAAACGCTGTCTTTCACGGACAGATTGGGGAGCAGATTGTAGGGCAGATGTTACTTTCCTTATCGCCCCTTAAGAATGCCCGTCTATCGTACTGGTATAGAGAGCAAAGGGGTTCTCTGTCAGAGGTAGACTATCTGATGAGCTACAACAATAAACTTGTTCCTGTGGAGGTAAAGTCAGGAAAAACAGGGAGGCTGAAATCGCTTCACCTGTTTATGGAAGAAAGTAAAAGCAATGTAGCCGTGAGGATTCATTCCGGCAACCTGTCCGTAGACAACATATCGACACCAAAGGGGAAAATGTTTACCCTTCTCTCTATCCCATTTTACCTGGTGCACCGCATTGAGGAATTGCTTGCTGAAGTGATTGAATGAAGTAGTGATTCCAAAAAACATGCCGGCATATGGCTTGTTGTTGACAGAATTGGAGTTGCCCCTATCAAACCGGACACCCTTCTAACTTATCTAATGCTCTCCTGTGCTCCCTCGGTGATTTCATTTTCAGCCCTTTATGGGGATGATATTCATTATAATCTTCAAACCAGAAAGGGAGTTGTTCCATAAC
>JAPLKC010000056.1:0-7886 GCA_026388255.1 Pseudomonadota bacterium
CGCATATATGAACTTATGAAGGCCCATAATCCCCGGTGCAAACTGATTGTGACGGTCTCACCGGTACATCTCTGGGCAACATTCAGGAAAGACCTCGACGTCATCAGCGCAAGCTGGAATTCCAAGGCAACGCTTCGGGCTGCTGTAGACGAATTTGCCTCCCGTCACGAGAACATATTCTATTTTCCTGCTTTTGAGATGGCCGTTACATACAGGGCAATCCTCGGCAAATCGTTATTTACTGAGGGAAGGGAGCCGTTCCACGTCAACAAAGAGACGGTAAATTTCATCATGGATAATTTCTTTCGCATATTTTCGAATGAATAGGCAAATCGAAGCAGCCCTTTTAAAAACCGATGAGGCCGGCTTACCGGGTACAGATAAGGGTGCTGCGCACCCGTTATGAGCGAATGACCCCCATTGTCCTCATCCACCCTCCTGCGATAAGCAAGCGATACCTTCAAACGAAATTCATACCCTATGGTATGGGCGTTCTCTACGCCTCTTTGAAGGCCCATGATGTTCCGGTGGTACAGTATGATTTCCTCATGGAGTACCTCTTCGATGCACCGGATGATATCAATTACCACGACAGGGAACACGGCTTCGCGGAGGAGGACTTCTTTTCCTTCATCAACAACAGCGGGGCTCATAAGGGAATCCGGGATTTTGTCGAAAAATACATATCACGCATCTTGAAAGACGAAAAGATTTACGCCTTTTCCATAGTTGCCTACCATCAATTCTGGGCAAGTCTTCTGCTGACACAGTACATTAAGCAAGTAAATCCTGATGCGGTTATTGTTTTCGGAGGGCCTTTCATTACCATAAAACCGCCTGAATCATTTGTGGGCTATGGTCAGGCCGATTACTGGATAAAAGGAAGCGGTGAAGCGCCCTTATTGATGCTTTATCATGCCCTTCTTAATGGAAACAAAGAGGATGAAATAAGGCAAATTCCGGGCATTATTTATCGCAGCGGCAATGAAATCTTTCATAATCCACAGTCTCTTCTCCATGCTGCCGACGAACTGCCGCCTGACTTCGAAGGTCTGAATCTCGAAAAGTATTGCTACGACCACCCGGTAACCGGTAAAAATATGCTCTTTCTTCCCTACCGTATATCAAAAGGGTGCCCCACAGGTTGTAGTTTTTGCACAGGCCGGCTGGTTGATCGTTTCAGCACAAAATCAGCTCGAAAGGTCATCGGCGAACTGGCGATGCTTTCAGACAAATATCAGACAAAGGCGTTTATGTTTACCGATGCTTCGATAAACGGGAATGCCCCTCTTCTTTCGGAAATCTGTGAAGGCATTACCGGGGCGCTTCCCGGCATGAAGTGGTATGCCTATGCACGGATAGAAGGCTGCAGCTCCCGGTTACTTGAGCAGATGCACAGGGCCGGTTGTTTCAGTCTTTTTTGGGGTGTAGAATCAGCAAATCCCCCGACAATCCGCTTGCTTGGCAAGAGATTCCAGGTTGAAAAAATGTTTGAAATTATTTATACATCAATTGAATCGGGAATCAGGAATTACATCCATCTTATATACAATACACCCCATGAGACAACTGAAGATGTGCGGCTTTTGATCAAACTCGTTGAACGCTATATCGATTCTGAAAAGGTCGTTTTTGTCCCCCACCGTTTTCTGCTGGAACCGCAATCGCATATGTATACATATCCTCACAGATATGGTCTGACTGGCATCAGGAGACTTCAGTCAGGTATTTTCGAACGGGAACAGTATGTTTACCAGGAGATTGATGGAAATACGTATGACGATATCCGGAAACGGAATGAAGAACACCGGAAGATGCTGGAACCCTGCCTCGAAGGGATTGAAGCGAGGAATAGAAATGGCGCCGTGATCAGGGAGCAGATGTGAGAAAATGGGGAGGGATCGGGGCATTAATATCCGGCAGGGGGTAGAGTACCCATGTAAGTGCGATGGGGAGAAGGCATGAGAAGGAAAAGGCAAGATGACATGCCGGAATATCTTCGCCATTCAAAGAAACCCATCCACATAACGGATCAGCATTACCTTCCGAGCGAAGGACATCCGGCTTGCAGTTCTTCAGGACGGGGATCAGGGCAACGCCCCTGCCTTCCGATGTTGCCTTGCGGATTATTAATGAGCGAGAGTCGATTTCAGTCTGTCCGGGGGAAAACTGCCAGCAGGCAGTGACGGCAGCCTGTCCGGAACCCTGGATTGTATCCTGAATGATAAAGTATTGGCGCCCCGGGAAGGCGATCATTCTTGTTACCGTAAGTCTTACACCTTGTCCGTCGAAGTAATCATTGCAAACCCCCGTTAATGTTTCAATCAAAGGGGCTCGCGTCGCCCCCTCACCCGGCAAAAGAAATGCAAAGGGCAGATCGCTTGTATAACGCATTTCGTGATGAAATCCGAAGCCTTCCCTTGCTGATCGGATTCTTTCCTGAAAAGTCTTTTGTGATCTCGCCGGGCCTTTCCCGTCGATGAGGATCATATTATGGGCAGTCGCCGAGCGGTAATAGCCGGTAAGGGGCACAGGCGCGTAGGTTGTGATGCCGGGGTCCGCAAGACAAGGCACTCCATGAACTGTTATATCGAGAGAGAGGACATCTTCATGTATGTGTGTCATTCCCGGAGGACCTGCCCTGAATACAAGGAAATGCGAGTCTTTGTCATAACCCGACCTCATAACCCCGATACCGGCATCAGGGAAAAACCTTGCAGTTTCTTGTGCCGGTGGGATGCCTCCCTGTCCTTTTGTGCCGATCCATATAAAATCGTCACGAAGGAAGAGTTCTCCCGCGAGCCTCATGATAGCGCAGTAATCTCCTGCTATCCCGCCGGAATCATTGAGTGAGGGCCAGGTAAAATCGGGGCGGCAGAGGGAGGCGAGATATCCCGCGGCCCTTTTCAGGGGTGTCTCAAATATCGCGGGTAGAGGCATGTGTTTGACGGATGCCACCCTTTTTACCTCAAGTAAGGCATGGAGGCAGATGGCGTGATAAAGCGGAGACAGCTCAAAGTGAACCCCATCTGCCATGAACTGTCTATGGAATTCACCTTCAAGACGCCCTACCCCTTCCTCAAACCATTTGCCGGCATCCGTGAACTCCGTGAGGCACATACCGGCAAGGGCTAATGCTGTTGATTCCACGATAATCCAGTTATTCGGATGGCCCTTATGGTCCATGAAGTGGCAGCAATGCTCCCAGAAAGAACGCAGCATCAGTTCTTTTGTTTCGCGCCTGAAGAATTGATTAGGCCATACTATTCCCCTTATCCAGAGCCATTCTCTGAGACGCCATGCCGCAGAAAGGGTCTCCCAGGATGGCCCGGCGCCGCCGTTTGATCCCACAGGCACGGGATGCGCGATTATCCAGTCATGTATAACTTCATCGATAAACTGAATGTACCTCTGGTCTTTTATCTCTAAATATGCTTTTGTTACTTCCCTTAAAAAATGATGGCGATGGAGAAAGTGTGACCATTCCAGGATACCGGAGGGATTCTCATCCCACGGTAATGGCCATGGAAGTTGTTGGCCCATGATATGCCCCTTGAGAATCTCGTCGGCATTCTCCTGAGTATAGGGGTGATAGGGAGGGATAGAAAGCAATGACCTGCATGACTGCCCGTAAGGATTGTCAGTATCATCGTTCATTCCGTTTACTTCAGCATTTACTTCAGAGAAAGAGGGAGATGCGGCAGGCGCTCCATTGCGAAGCATCGCCTTGAGACCTCCATCTGTCAGCCTCGGGCCTGCCGGGAACAGCCGGTCTTCGCCATAGAGGGCACCTATGCACACTGCGATCAATCCCGTTGAAATGTCTGTTTTCTCATGTTTGCATGTGATTTCTATGCGGGCGATGTCTTTCCAGCCATCCGGTTTTCCATATGTGCCGAATGACTCCCGGTGGAATGCTAATTCCACTGTTTTTCCGGGTGGCAGGTATTCCCGCCCACCGCTTAGTGAAACAGGCTCGTCGATCACATCTGTTTTGCCGGACCCGTGGAACAATCTCATTTCTGCATACAGGATCGTTTCCGTAAGGTTGGTTGCGGTAAGAGATAGCTGGTTGAATGACGAAAAATCCCTCATGGGGCATAGGAGGGTTACGCGGATCTTACCGATCGATGAGGCATGTCCGTACCCCTCAAAGAGCAATGCCCTCCTGGTGATTGTGTCACAAAAAAATGTGTCGGAAGACAATCCCGGATCTTTCATGTGATCCTCGTCTGCTTTTTATACCGTGTTATCGACATAGGCAGCAAAAGTGTAGTACTGTTATAATGCAAGCGATATAACTATATCATAACTTGCCGGGGAAAAGGGTCATAAAAGACGAGGAGTAAAACATTATAAAGGTGTTCTAAACAAAAGGACCATCCATTAACAGTGAGGCGTTGATAGTTGAAAAACCATAAAATCCTCCTTATCGAACCCCCCTTTTACCGGCTTTTCAAAGAAACCTACGGGCTGGTCAGATATCCCCTTTCTCTCGGGTATCTTGCAGCATCCATAAAGGCAGGGACGGATTGGGACGTTATGGCCTATAACGCCGATTTTACACCGGCCAGTGATTCTTTTGAAGTAACATATTTTAAAAGCGAGGGGTTTACACGTTACCGCAGGCTCCTCTCGGATACATCGCACCCTGTATGGCAGGGGATTCGGGATGTAATCTCCGGATATGCACCTGCTGTTGTGGGCATTTCAGCAAAATCATCCACCTTTACGTCTGTCCTCCGGGTCGCAGGTATTGCAAAAGCGATCAATCCCGAGGTCGTTATTGTTGTCGGTGGTCCTCATCCTTCTGCCCTATTCTCAAAGGCATTTGACCCTAAATGGGCGAAAGACAATTGGGCAAAGGGAATGGAAGCGGGCGGCGAGGTTTTTTGCCGGGATATTGATATATTTGTTGTCGGTGAGGGAGAAGAGACGATCGTTGCATTACTGGATGCCCTCGAAAGGCATAAGAGCCCTGGCCGTATCAGAGGGATTGTGTATGGAAATGGGGAAGAGCTTATTGCAACCTTGCCGGGAAGGCCCGTAAAAAACCTCGACGTGCTTCCCCTTCCCTATCAGTATGCCCCTCACGTCTTAAAAGATTACGAAATCTACCCGTTATCCGCTTTCAGTAATATTTTTGCTACACGGGGGTGCCCTTACCATTGCCTTTTTTGCGGGTCAAGAAACATATGGGGAAGAGGCGTACGGTTCCGTTCACCACGCAATGTAGTTGAAGAGATATTGTATCTGCGAAACATCGGCATCAATGACATCCATTTCGATGACGACACCTTCGGGGTTACAACGCCATACCTCCAGACCCTTTGTCGCACCATCAAGTCTTCATGCCCAGGCCTCAGTTGGAGCTGCGAAATTCATGTGAACCTCGTGAATGACAAAAACATATCCATTATGAAAGAAGCCGGGTGCTTCATGATCCAGCTCGGTATTGAGTCGGGGAATAACGAAATCCTGAAAGAAGTCAGAAAAGGCTTTACTATCGAGGAGGCACTTGTAGCATGCAATATCATCAGGAACCACGGCATAAACCTGCAAACCTTTTTTATGGCCGGATTCCCTCAGGAGACAGAGGCATCCCTCAAAGATACTGCAAAGGTCATCGAAGAGATTGAATGTGAAAAGATCATATACAGTATATTTACCCCTTATCCCGGCACGGAGGCTTTCGAACTTTGTCAAGACAAGGGTATGATCACCCCCGACTATGACCCGTCCCTCTACTGCCACCAGAGCCCTGAAAACTGTTTCTGCGCCAACATCTCCCCTGAGCGTTTCAGCAAACTGTCATCCCGCATTGAAGAAATGGTAGTGCAGAAGAACAGGTCCCGTGTATAAATACTTATCTGTACAAATCTTCTCCTTGATTCTTAACGTGCATATGTCTCTCGATATGATCGTCCAGGCCTAATACAGAGGCAAGATCGAGATAGACGGGAAGACCCGCAAGGGCAGTCATACCTGATTCTGCTTTTTCTTCTTCATACTTGTAAGGGAGGATGCCTTGTGGCATAATAGTTTCACCTCGTTGGTGATGGTTTTTGTTCTTCAGACATATTCTATCATGCTGATTATTCAGTAACAACGGGGTTTTTGATTATTTTTGGTGGTGGATAGGGGTTTATAGGCAAGCAATATCTGTTTGATATGAGCAACAGGGAGCAATGCAGTTGTCATATTGTGTTCCGGTGTCTCAATAATCACTTCATGAAGTCCCACACCTTTTATGTGTTGCTTAAAGCCTGTTTTTGTTTTAATTATCTCGCCGTCAGGTGAAAAGGCGGAAAATTTATTCAGCACGCATCTACCAGTCAGTTGTCGTCAGACCCTTTTAGTGAAAAGGTTTCGGGTGGGGTTTTATCTTCATTTCCTTTGCAAAAGGGACAAGTAGTGGCATATGCCGGTACTTCCTTTTTCTGTTTTGTATGGACGAAATCTTCCGGACACTTAGCGCGTTCGGTTGCAATCACCACCCAGTCGCCGGATATAAGGTTTAAACGGACTTCTGATACAAAGTTGCCTTCATCGACTCACCTTTGTTGTCTCCTCGTCGCCGCCTTGGTGTGCCTTCGAATGCAACTTTGTATGACATGTTTCGCCCCCAGTTTTAATTGCTCACATCTGTTCTTCTTGGGATTGCTTCACTCCATTCGCAATGACATCAAAGAGTTTTGTAAACAGTCGTTACGAACGGAGTAAAGCGACGTGGCAATTTCTGTGTATTACTGTTCGCACTTGACGCTCAGGGTAGTTCCGGAAGCAAAGTATGTTATATTGCCTGTATAGTCAGGGTTGTAAGGGACCTGGGGAGTGCATGATTTTGTTTGTCCCAATATAGCCTTTACCTCCACGGTATATGCTGCACCGGATTTGAGGTTTGTTAATGGCTGACATTTTGTGCCGCCAATGGCAAAACTTCCAGACCAAGGGGTTTCCCAACTGGCTGAGGTTACCCGCATCTCTGCAGCGTATCCTGCACCTGGTTTCAAAAAGACGCATGCCTGCTGTTGAGCTCCTGCTGATGATGCCATTAATATGAGTATCATAATGCTTGCAAAACCAAAACAAATGACCTTCAAAAAATGTTTTTTGTGATTCATAATACCTCCTTTTTATTTAATTTGATTATTATATAATTACGTTACTTTCTGCAGATGTCAACATTTAATTGACTCGAGTTTCCCCGATTTCCTTCTGATTTTCCGCAAGTAATGATCTCTGTTATTTTAATTGTTTACAGGTGAAAACTACACTTCGGAATATTGACATTGCTGATAGAATTGGTAGATACTATTCTAATAAAATTCTCATTAAACAAAGAAAGGTAGTATATGGGTTTGTGTACAAAACTTCCGGCAAACTATTTATGAATGATGGATGATCCTGACGACAAGGAGGAAGCATGAAAAGAGTAAGCATGAAAAAAATCAGCCTTATTTTTGTAATTGTTGGTTTTATTGCAATTGGCAGCCTATCGTTACCCTATATTATTTATGCAGATTGCGGAAATTCTGTGTGGGACTGCTGCATCATGAAAGACAATTTCCCGTCAAATAAAATTGCAACCACATCTTTCAGCATGTGCTGGAGCTGGAAACATGCAGGGTGCAGGCCCTGTCATGGTGGGGGTGAGTGGGGCTATTTTGCTACATGGTGCAACGGCGCTTATCAAGAATGCCAGGGTAAGTGCTGGGCATGCTGCAGTTCCGTATGCTGCTATGATGAAAATGGAAAAGGAAACCTCGGATGTGGGTAGCGATCTGGCCCTAGGTGGGTTGTGATAAAGAAGGCAGTAATTGTTCCGGCAAGGAGATCATAAAATTGCGCGGAGACGTATAACACGTGCGTTGCGCAAGCAGTTG
>JAPLKC010000056.1:7894-11499 GCA_026388255.1 Pseudomonadota bacterium
CACAGATTGACTCTACCGGGGTGGAAAAAAACTCTTTCCGGACTAAATATGATTTTTGTTGAGAAGGGGCAATATCGCTCCTTGGTTTTGTGGTCGGGCTTAAAAATACCGCCGATGCTGATATGGCAACTCGATGGTTAGATTGTGAACTGAGGATTAAGGATTAAGATAACCGTCAGAAAGAGTAAAAAAGAAAAGGAGGAATGTTATGAAACTGACAGTATTGGTAAGCCTGCTTGTAATGGTGAGTATCCCGGGGTTTGCAGGATTTGGTTATGCCGACTGCAGCGACTGGCATGGTTCATGTTATGCAAATGCCGGAAAAGGAAGTCTGTTAGGAAGTGTCACTTGCGGTATGTGCTGGAAATGGAAGGAGCTAAGCTGTGACTGGTGTAGCGGAAGCACGGAACCGGCTGCTCACTGCAATAGCCAATATTCGGCGTGTCAAGGCAATTGCTGGGCATGCAACGGCACACAGGGCAGTTACGGGGTATCGTGCTGGGATACAGGCGGTAATTGTCACGGATCATGGTGCAAGGATACTTCTGTTGGCCCAATCGGCAATACTGGCCCAATCGGTCCGATCAAAAAATAATGATCTGACTCTAAGTGTTTAACCGGACGTGACATGTTGTGAATTCGGTCAGGTACGGGCTGGAGATGAATAAAGAATATTACGAAGCAAAGGAGGTACCACCAATGAAAAAGCTTTTAATCTTATGTTTTGTCTTTATGATTCTTACTTTTTTTTCAACCAATGATCTGTTCTGCGCAGAGAAGGTAAAACCGCAACCCGGGAAGACAGCGGAAAAGAAGACGGAACGCTCCATGATCCAGACCTTTGCCGGAAGGGTAAAGGTAGTTAATGTTGAGAAAAAAACAATTATCATTGCCGCCGTGATGGAGACCGAATACTACCTTGCCGATAAGGATACCCTCTTCAAAGAATTCGAGACCGATGAGATGGATATTGCCTTCGATGCCTCTACAGCAAAGTTTCAGGGTGTCAAAGATATCTCCGGCATTACCAGAGGACAACTTGTCCGAATAGGTTACGATAAAAAGGGAAATACCTATATTGCCCATACTGTCTTTGTCATCCCTAAAAGACAATCACGTTCCGCCATCCAGACCTTTCTTGGTAAAGTGACTGCCATCGATTCTGCAAAGAAAAGCATGACTGTCAAGGCAACCATGGAAGGAGAGTTCTTTTTCCATGAGAAAGATACGATCCTCAAAGAACTCGTTATTGATGAAGTTGACATTACCTTTAATACATCCCAGGCAACTATTGTCGGCAACAAAACTATTAAAATAGGCGATACAGTCCGTGTCGGCTATGACAAGGAAGGAAACAACTATATGGCTCATTCTGTACTGAAGATCGAGAAGAAAGGGAAATAAAAAGATGCAATACACGGAGGAATCGGATGAACAAAAAGCTATTTAATTTATTATCGGCAGTTTTGCTTATGGCTGCTGTATTCACGATGTTTCCTGTTCCTGCCGATGCTGCCGATACAACAACATCGTCAAACAAAAAAGTTACATGCAAACAGACCGAACAAATGAGGTCTGAATGGAAAGCCATCTATGCTTACAGGATCGATTCGGATATCATAGGGGGTGCCGGAGATGTCCTGTTGTACATACTCCTCCATGACCAGGGTGACAAAGATGCATTTTATCAAAAGATGCTTTCATTCCACCGGATAATGAGGCAATACGGGAATTTGGCGAAGATTGATCTTTATGGCGAAGACAAGGCAGCTAAGGCTTATTTCCGGCTTTATGGCGCACAGGAAATATTTGAACAGATAGCGCTTGCGTTGGTTGATGGGACATCAAGGAACTCTGCTGTACCGCCTCAAAAACTTGCCCATATTGAACGTGCAATTGATAACTATGAAAAGATCAGTAAAGTGATGAAGGACACCCTGCTTGCCGGCATTACCCCGGAGATTATTAAAAAAGACCCCGAATTACATGCCATGCTCAGCCTTGCAGAAATGATGGTTACTGCACTCGATGTTATCCAGGAGTCATATGCGTGCATATTGATGAAAAACAGAGGAGAGGGCGATCGCTTTTTTGCAAAGATTACTACACTTGATGCAGTAGCAGGAAGGTTTAAAGGGCTGGCATCAGTCGGTCTAAAGGGTAAAGAGAAAAGGACCGAATTGTATGCCGATGTTTTAAAAGCTCGGGGCGATCTGGCAAGCTCTGCAAAGAATATGTTTGCTTCCTACAAAAAAAACGGTATACCTCCGACAACGGAGATTACTGCTTTCAAAAAAGATGCCAGCCGCTTTGTATCTCTTGTAGAGGAACTGATAAACCTCATGGGAGGTGAAGGGGTTAGACCTTGCGATTGACAAAAACCAGATATCCGATAAGGAGGTTTCACATGAGAAAAGTATTTTTGATTTTTATTACGTTTTGTATTTTCCTTGGATTCGACAGCATTGCCAACGCAGATTTCAAGACTATATGCCTGCACAACAAAGGTGGTTATATTGCCAAACTTCTGGTCTATAACGGGAGTTCTACATCATACACGCAAGTATTTGAAACAGGCGATGTCACAGCAGGATTTACAAAATGCGTGCCGTCGCTTAACCCCCAAGCTATCCCCTCAATACAGATAGTGATCCATGAAGTAGGTCAGGGGACACTTTGCAGCACCTCAGAATTGTCCTTGAACTCCATTTCTGACAATGTAACAATTACAACGAAAGGTACAATCTTTAGCGCTTCCTGTGAGGGTTTGCCATAACAGGACGATTTGCAAAGGAGGGTCTTGTGGTGCAGATATGTAGTATATAAAAATAAATAGTGGAGGTGTGTCATGAAGAAAACAACACTATTATTAGTGGTAGTTGGTCTGTTTGCGGGGTTCCTTGGAACGCCGGCGATTCTTTCTGCCAGTTGCCCGGATTACGGGATTATTTGCAATGACAACACATGTCACGGGTGGTACGGTAATTGCTGGAGTTGGAAACACATGATGTGCACACCTTGCAGCGACCCAGGCGACATCTGTGGCGATGCAGGTCCGAAGTGTGTCACGTTTAAGGACTCGGCGCTGAATATTGTGATAGCAATCTGGTGCAAGTATTGTCACATTCCTATAGCCACTTGTGGATTGTGCACTCAATTTCCATGTAGCTTCAGCGAAAAATGAGTTCGGACCAGCATGAATGAGAAAGGAACTCGCAATTAATGAAGCTGACTACAGTAATGAAACCATCATGTGCTTTGACAAAAATGGCAATAAGTGTTTTTAAAAAGATAGATAATTTACGTCCACCTTAGGATACAAAGAGGATTCGGTTGCCCCTCAAACAAGGACGAGTGGTAGATCTGATGTCATTTCATTTAAGAGATCTAAGGTATCTCATGACAGTAACTGTTGGCAGTTTTTTGGTAGATATTTGAAAACTGCATGTTATTTCAATAATCTGTGGAAAAGGGCATAATGCTGTGATAAGGTAAGTACATGAAAAAATTCTGGTTAATTCCTGTTATTCTCATTTTTCTTGCCTCCCTGGGATATTCTGAAGAAGTTCAGGAGGATCAACAGAAAAGAATTCCAAAGATGACCC
>JAPLKC010000057.1 GCA_026388255.1 Pseudomonadota bacterium
ACAATTACATCTTTCATTTCTTCTGTCTTTGCATAGAGCTCATTGGCAGAACGTGATACATTTGAAGTGTTTTGTCCTACCTTCACAACAAGTTCGTGTACTTTATCAACGAATTTATTGAACTTCTTTGAAAGTACCTCGAATTCATCTTGTGTCTCAACCCTTTCCAGTCTTTTCGTGAGATCCCCATCTCCTTCGGCTATGTCCGTCAGCATGACAGTAATCTTCTTTAGCGGTTTCATTATTCTGTTTGAAACGAGAAGGGAAACCAATGGCAAAATCAGGCAAAGTATAAAAACACTGATCAAGACTCCTCCGAATATAAAGGCGTTTATTTTATTGTTAATGGTTTTCTTTTCGATGCCTATATGTAAGATGCCTGCACTATCTCCTCCATCGGGTTTAATGGGGTATGCTTTGTCAATGACATTCTTTGGCTGCTCGAATGTTTTGTTCATATACTGCTTTTCGGTATGGTAATGGATTAGCCCTTTGGTATCGGTAACCGCCAGATATAGGATGTCCTTATCTGAAGTTTTAGCCCTCTCACAGTCCCTTCCGATCCATTCCGTTATCACTCCGCTGCTTCCCAGCGAGCCTGATTTCAGTATTTCATTGATCGTCTTAATGACACTTTGTGCAGATGCGTTTATCTTACCATCAATAGCTTCACGATAATATTTTGAGAAATTGTATACATTAACCCCTATACACAAAATTGCTGTTGTCAGCACTGCGAGAAAAATTACCAGTATGAGTTTTGTTCTCACACTTTTATACTTCTTCATAATTTATCCCCCTCTTGTTTGTTAATTTGGTTTCCTGAAGCTTCCCATTTTATATAATTATCGGAATTATATTAAATAACTTAAGTATGAAAGTGGGGATAACAAAGACGTTTTTCACTTATTATGACACCTCATTCATAACAACCCAGCGTATGCAAAAACTTCCCTATTCCTCCAATGTCAAGAATAAAAATTGGCCCTCAATTGATTTTGTTTTAAGATTTACCGGACACACAACAAGGCAGGGTAAGGCTTTCCGGGGAGTTTACTGTTTTGTGTCCACTGTGAATGCAAAATAGAAAAGTCTCCATCCTGCAAGGACAATCCCATCCACCAGGAAAAAATTGATTGCATTTTTTGAAGTTTGGAGGTAAAAGTTCTAATTTGCTAAAGGCAAACAAATGGAAATAAAAAAGGCCGGTATGACAGGAAGAATTTCTTTTTGCCGGGGGAAAGATATTTACTTTTTAAAGAGCGTTCCCCTCATCCTCCCTAAGGCCAGATATTGAATCAGGAGCCATGATTATGGGTAAGACAATGGAGGAACTTTACAGAGAACGGGAACAGCGGGTTTTGGATGCCATAGCCCTGGGAAAACCGGACAGAGTGCCGATCCTTGCACACTTCAGTTTTTTTCCGGCCAAGTACTCGGGAATGACAATAGAAGAGGTCATGTATGATCCCGAAAAATTGTGGAAGGCGCAATGGAGAACCCTGACGGAATTCGAGCCGGATATGGACAATAATCCCTTTGCCCTTCGTTTTCTTGGACCCCTTCTCGAAACACTCGATTTCAAACAGTTAAGATGGCCAGGACACGGCGTTGCAGCGGACTTGAGCTACCAGTTTGTGGATGGTGAGTATATGATGGCCGACGAGTATGATGCCTTCCTCGCCGACCCTACCGATTTCATGTTAAGAACATATTGGCCCCGCATATTCGGCGTCCTTAAGGGCTTTGAAAAGCTCCCTCCCCTCAGGGACATCATCACATATGCCATGGGTACGCCTTTTGGCTTCGGCGTATTTGGTTCTCCGGAAATGATAGAAGCCCTGGAAGCTCTCAAAAAAGCAGGCGAGAAATCTCTTCAGGTCGGATACTACTCCAGACTTTTCGTCGAGAAAGCGCGAGAAGCGGGCTTTCCTATGCAATATGGAGGCTTCACCCAGGCACCCTTTGATACCCTGGGCGACTACTTCCGGGGCACGAAAGCCTCTATGCTTGACATGTACAGAAGGCCGGATAAAGTTATCAAGGCATGCGAAAAGCTGCTTCCTATCATGATTGAACTGGCCGAGAACGCATCCCGGGTGTCCGGAAATCCCAGGATATTCATACCTATCCACAAAGGATTGGATGGTTTTATGTCTCAAGAGCAGTTCAAAAGATTTTTCTGGCCGACATTCCGGGATCTTGTGGTGGCCCTTATCAACAAAGGTCTGACCCCGTGCGTTTTGTGGGAAGGGAACTGTACTTCCCGACTGGACATCATCAAGGATGTACCCCCTGCAAGGGCGATTTACGCCTTCGAGTCAACGGACATCTTCAAGGCAAAGGAGGTGCTTGGCGCTCAGGTTTGTATCCGTGGAAATGTGCCGCTGTCTCTGCTTGCCACCGGTACACCGGAAGACATAAGGGCCTACTGTAAGAAATTGATCGATATTGTCGGGAAGGACGGAGGATATATCATGGACTCGGCTGCGGGGTTTGACGACGCAAAGCCGGAGAATGTAAAAGCCATGTTCGAGTTCACAAAGGAATATGGCTTTTACTGACAGGTCCCCGATCCAGGGGGTCCGCTGAATGTTGTTTGTTTACAAATTCTAACTGCAAAGGAGGTATGAGATGAAGAAAAGCATTATGGTTTTACTGATGGTGGTTGCCTCAGCCCTTGTTCTCGGTTCTCCGGTAAGGGGAGCAGATGTTATAAAACTCAAGGCTGCCAACTATCTTCCGGTTACTCACAAGATGTCTATTCTTACCGCAAAGTTCTGTGACGAGATCAAAAAGCGCACAGACGGCAGGGTCCAAATCACGTACTATCCCGGCGGTACCCTTCTTTCACCGGTGAAGATGTTCAACGGCGTGGTGACTGACATTGCAGATATGGGAGTTTCTCATATTTCATACACCCGCGGACGTTTTCCCGTGATGGAGGTCTTCGCTCAACCACTTGGATTCCCAAGCGGGTATGTGGCATCCAAGGTAAGCCAGGACTTTTACTCAAAATTCAAGCCCGCTGAATGGGATTCTGTCCAAGTCCTCTACATCAATACTTCGGGACCGTTAATTGTCCAGACCATCAGCAAACCCGTGAAGACCCTTGAAGATATGAAGGGCCTTAAACTGAGGGCGACAGGCGAAACTGCCGACGTCGTGAAGGCCTTAGGTGCTGTTCCAATACCACTTGAGATGCCCGATGTTTATGAGTCTCTCAGAAGGGCTGTGATCGACGGAATCATGGTGGACCTTTCCACGCTAAGATACTGGAAATTCGCTGAGGTCGTCAGAAACGTCACCGCATCGTGGCGGCTCGGTACCGGTTACACCTTTTACTTTGTGATGAACAAAGCCAAGTGGAACTCCTTGCCTCCTGACATTCAAAAAATCTTTATGGAGGTCGCCGCAGAGACGCAGGATGCCCAGGCGCGCCTATGGAATGAAATGGACATTGAGGGACTGGATGCCTTTAAGAAGGAAAACGGCCAATTGATATCTTTGTCCGAGGCGGAAGCAGGGAAATGGATAAAGGCTGTGGAGCCTATGGTGGGCAGTTACAAAAAAGAGATGGTATCCAAAGGGTTCAAGGCTGCTGATGTTGACGCGTGGTTCAGCTTTATCAGGGAGCGGATCGATTATTGGAAGGCAGAGGAAAAGCGGGGAGGGGTGAAAGCACCATTTTAGACTGGATCGGCCTGCGAATCCCCCGGGTTTTGTCATTGGGACGCGGGGGACATTTTTTAATGAATAACAAGGCAGGGCAAGGCTTTCCGGGGAGTTTACTGTTTTGCGTCCACATTGGACGCAAAATGAAAAAGATCTTGCGGGGGCATAAAACCTATCCCGCCCAGTCTTCCACTATCATCCTGAAGGCTTTTTCACCACCGCTCAGGACACCGCCATATCCGCCGCCGGGATTTCCCCAGGCGCTCGCTAAGTAGAGTCCTTTTATTGGTGTTTTGCAATCAAGCCTGTTCATAAAGGCATTGTCCACAGTCTGATTGAAGCCATATATAGCACCCTCCGGATTCCGCGTGAAGTGCCAATTGGTGAGAGGTGTTGACGATTCCCTAACCTCAATCATAGAGGAAAGTCCTGGGATAAAATCCTTTTCCGCCCTGGCAATAAGGACCCTTGTCCGTCTCTCCTTCTCCTTATCGTAGGCGCTTTTTTGTCCTGCCTGGTAGTCGGACTCGAATTTACGCCACGGTTCGTAACCGCTGAGGCAAAGGAGCGTGACCGTTGACTTTCCGGGCTTTGAATATTCCTGATAAAGATGATCGTAAACGGTTACACTGTACGGAGCCCGCTCGATCTCGCCATTCATGCACGATAGGTAATCGGCCTCTATACCGCGGCCTGTCTTGAAGCCTTGACGATAGGTCTTTATGATCTGTCTCACATCTTTGTTGAGTCCAAGCCAGACTATGAAGGTCGAAAGGCTCGTGCTGTATCCGTCAAGTTTCTTGAGGTAATCGGCTGGCACTGAACCGGGTGACAGCATCTTCTTAAACGTGGTGAGCGCACTGGCATTGCTCACTACTGTTACAGCCGGGAGGACTCTGCCATTGTGCAACTCAACACCCTCCACGGCGCCGCCCTTGACCCTGATGTTCTGTGCGGCAGTTCCATAAAGGATCTTTCCCCCGGAGCGTGTGATCGTCTCTGCAAGGGCATCACTGAGCGCCTGGGATCGGGGCCGGATATAGAACGAGCCGTTCTTGAGGCTGCCGCCTCGCGCAGCGGCAAAATAGAATGCCGAAAGTTTTGAAGGGGGTAGACCATAAGCGCCCCAGCCGGAAGCGAGAAGATCCTTTAATTCCTGATCTTTTACATAGCCGTTGAGCAAATCTGCGAGGGTCTTATCTTTCACATTCCACATCTTCGGATACTGGAGAAGGGAGACCCTCCCGGAGTTACCCTTCCTCTTGGCAAGACTCGATATTTCGTCCGATATGCCCGTAATCTCGTTGACAAAACTTCTTATCCCGTCCTTTTCTGAAGGGGACTTTTTGGCAAGGGTCTCCACCAATGACTCAGGGGTCTGCTGATCGGGAAGGGAAACCATCGGCAACTTGTCGAGTATCCCCAGGTCCTTCATGATAGCCGCTGTGCTGTTATTGTTGATGGTAATCAGGTGGAGGGATACCTCGAAGGTAAAATCCCCCCTTTCAAAGGCTGTCGCGTACCCTCCGGGGATTGTGTGCTGTTCAACGAGCGTGACAGGCACGCCGAACTTCGAGAGGTACGCGGCGGCGCAAAGCCCGCCCAGTCCAGCACCGATTACCACAACGGGATAGTTCGCCTTGTCGCCCATTGTGGCAGCCAGGGCATTAATCTTTGACCAGTCAAGGGCAAGAGAAGTAGCGGTGATGGCGGACAGGGTAATAAAAGAGCGTCTCGACATTTTTTCTTCAAACATGGCTCTACTCCTTTTTTAATAGGTTTTTTTGATCCATAACGACATGCTACTCCAGCTTATGGACAATGGTTCTTATTACATCAAAAACTGAATGAAGTGATTCAATGTCCTCATCACTCAACTTCGACAAATTTTCCTTGACGATTTTTTTCAAGCCCTGTCTCCTCTCTTTCACAAAAACTCTCCCTTTTTCCGTTATGATGATGTTTATAACTCTCCTGTCGGCGGCGTCATTTTTTCGTTCAACCAACCCTTCATTTATAAGCCTGTCGACGAAAGTGGTCATGTTTTGCTTGGCTATGAATAGTTGCTTCCCTATTGCCGATACCGGAAGCGGCCCTCTTCTTTCCAGGATTCGAAGTATATGGTAGGTCTGATTTCTCAATGATGCAAGCGCCGGGTCACCGGAATCTCCATTGAAAAGGTGTTTCAACAATGGAAAGAGGAGAAGCGCGCTCTCGGAGAGCTCATCCAATTGGTTTTCTTTCACAATAGTCTCCTTGGTTATGATATATGATAGTAGTAACTTATGATAGTAATATGATATTACCTTATTGTAATTAAAAGTCAAGCAATTTCTTCAGATATTTTCGCGCGTAAAAGTAAAAGAAAGAATAATGGCGGCATGACAGGAAAAATTTCTTTATGGCGGGGAAAAGATAGATGCCGTAATTCTCCTGCCTTCAGTAGGATTGATTCGTACCAATTGCCGGATCAATGCCGGATGTTTCGTCTGCCATAATAATGCCTGATCCTTTACTCCAGATAAGCCAGACTTGTTCATTCAGTTCATATGGCATTACCATGCCTTCGATAAAAAGGTAATTGAGGACCTGCACATCCAGCAGATTATTGTTGGTCAAACGAATCGAATAGCGTGTCACATCGCCGAGGAACATACTTTTCTCGATAACCCCGTTGATTCCGTTTTCATAGCTTTCCGGTTCAAGGAGACTGACCCGAATTTGTTCGGGCCCCACCCCGTAAAGAACATGCTGACCCGTTTGGAAGGGATGATGACCCCGGCGATGGACCGGCCAATATCCCAAGAGTTTAATCTCGCACCGATCCTCTGTAGAAGCAGTTACATGCCCTTCAAAAAAGTTGATGTCTCCGACAAAATCGGCAGTAAATTGAGTTGCCGGGGCATAATATACATCGCTGGGAAAACCGTAATGTTCGATACGCCCTTGATTTACAATGGCGACGCGATCTGCCAGTTCGAAGGCCTCCTCCTGATCATGGGTTACCATCATTGTGGTGACGCCAATTTCCTTAACAATCTTTTTTAACGATTGACGAAGCTGTATGCGGGTTTTAGCGTCTACAGCCCCGAAAGGTTCATCAAGTAAAAGTACCCGCGGTTCATAGGCAAGAGCCCTCGCCAGCGCTACACGCTGCTGCTGCCCCCCCGACAACTGCCCTGAATATCGGGAACCCAATCCGGGCAGGCCCACTAACTCAAGCAGACGCTCACTGCGGGCCTGTCGTTCCGAGAGGGGCACTTTCCTGATTTTCATTCCGAACTCAATATTCTCGGCAATGGTCATATTAGGAAAAATCGAATAATTCTGGAAGACAAACCCGAGGCCACGCTGCTGTGGGGGGAGATGGGTGATGTCAATGTCGTTCAGCAATATCCGTCCCTCATCGGGTAGTATAAGGCCTGCTACCATGCGCAGGATGGTGCTTTTCCCGCTGCCGCTTGATCCGAGAAGAACAACCAGTTCTTCGTCGGCCACATCCAGTGAGACCTTGTCGACAACAGAATGCTTGCCGTATTTTTTACTGATTTGTTCAATAAGAATTGACATTATGTACCTCGCTGAAAGCTGAATGGTCTGGAGCAATTTTTGTGAATTACAAATTTAAATACTATTTTTTGAAAAACCGTGGATACTGTTGGTGTTGAATTCATCGTTGCCTCCCTTTTTTACCAGTTCGTCCGGCAAGAAAGAGGATAAGAGAAAAAAGTATGAAGGAAAGGATCGCAAGAATAGCTGCAACGGAATTGGCTGCCTGAATGTTGCCGCTTTCAAACTGAGAAAAAATATACAACGGGGCAGTCTGTGTCCGTAGCCTAAGGTTTCCCGAAACCATCACCGTTGCACCGAATTCTCCCAGAGAGTGGGCAAAGGTCAGTAAAGCACCGGTGAGCAGGCCGCCTTTCAACGCCGGGAATACAATGTGCCGGAAAGACTGCCAGCGGCTGGCGCCCATGGTGTATGCCGCTTCTTCGTAGGTTATTTCCAGGTCATCCAGCACGGGTTTAATGGTCCCCAGCATGTATGGAAATGTAACAAAAACGTGTGCAAGCAATACCCCAACAGGAGTGAACATGGGCTGTATTCCTAAGGGCTCCAGCATCTGTCCGAAAAGACCGATGGGCCCCCATAGAAGAAGAAGAGAAGTACCGACAACGACGTTGGGAATTGCAACAGGCAGATTAAGTACGATGCCGAACTGCTCACGCCCCGGGAAACGGGTTTTGCTGAGAACGTAGGCCGCGTAGGTGCCAAGCACAGTATTGATAATTGCGGTAGCGAAGGCAATAATCAAACTGAAGCGAAGGGCAAAAAGTACATCCACAGTTACGAGGGCGGCTCCAAAATTGCGGAGGCCTCCTCGTAAGGCATAAATGAAGACCGATGACAGCGGTAACAACAAAAGAGGCAGCAACACCAGGACCAGAAAACCGGCCGGGAGCATGGAATAGATCTTTTTCTGAAATAACTTGTCCTGGTTCATGGTTTTAACTCCTTGAGGACCCCGTTTTTCCATATTTCATCGATGATATTGAGTTTTGCCTGCTGCCAGCCGCCAAAATCATCAATAAAGAAGGGGTCATGAATAAGTCCGAATTCCGTATTAGATACATTCAGCCTTTCATCAACACTTCTAAATCCGCTCTCAACAAAGATACGCTGCGCTTCTTCGCTCCAGAGAAAGTCGACAAACGCCTTGATAAGTTTAACTTGCTTCCTGGAAATATGGGGATCGATAACAACCGCGGTATGTTCACTTAAAATCGTACTTCGGGGATAAACGATTTCAAAACGTGATGAGCCGTGAGAACGGCTCCAGATGGCATCCTGTTCATATGTGATAAGGGCATCTCCAAAACCGTTGTCAAATTGGGTTTTGGCTGCCCTGCCGCTGCCGGCCTGAATACCCACATTTCGCCAGATGCCGAGGAGCATGGACCTGCCGGCGTCCGGACCTGAACCGGGCTGTCTCACGGCAGCGCCGTATTCGGCAACAATGGCCCAGTTGGCGGCTCCGGATGTGAGCGGATCCGTATGGATGATCCGAATTCCGGGTCGAACCAGATCAGAGAAATCGTGTATTTTTTTCGGATTATCAGGTCTTACCAGTATTACAAAGGGTGTACGATTAATAACACCCTTGTGGGGTAGCTCCTTCCAGGTTTCGGTGCGGATGACCCCGGCCTTTTTGAGCCGCTGGACATCCAGCTCTGTTGAAAGGATTGCAATCTCCGCAGGAACGCCCATGATCAACTGGTTTGCTACGGTGCCCGATCCGGCAAAAGAGCTGATAAGCTCCACGTTCTGCCCGGTCTGGGCCATCCACTTTTTCTGAAAGGCTGGGAATATGCTTTTCGTGATCACAGGTTCAAGAATGGAGAATCCATAAAGTACAATAGTTTGGGGATGATTGCTTCTTTGCGAAGGCAACCAGGGCCAGACAGTCCAGAGAATCAGCGCCAGCATCATACAGGCTGTTATAACTCTTCGCACCAGGCGATATTTAACGTAAGAGACAGGGTGGATAGGCATGGGAAGTTTTTCTGTTTTTCTCTTCATTTTCCTTTTATTGTAGACAGGTTGTCAAGGGTATTTTAGTTAATAAAGCTTTGACCTCAATCGTTTTTACTTTAAAACTTACCTGACACAGAACAGGGTAGGATAAGGCTTTCCGGGGAGTTTACTGTTTTGCATTCACAGTGAATGCAAAATGAAAAAGGTCTCGCGCCTGCTTAATAAATCCACCCATTTGTTTTGCCGATCACAGAATGCGCCTTGCAAAGGGTATTTTCATGATGCAGTAATGACATAAGGCAAAGGTAAAGGGCGTTGCAGCAGCAAAGACAACGACAAATTTAAGCAGGGGATGGATCGGCATATCCTTCATAAAATAGGTAAAGGCAACCACAACGGGCGCATGAAAGACGTAGACTGCAAAGGCGTCTTTCGACAATACCTTAAAAAGCCTTCCCTGATGATTGTCGTACTTGTTGCCAAGATATATGCAGCATATAATAGCCCCTACACAGGTAATATTTTCCCAGAGGGCGCCGAATAATCCCTGCCAGGTCGGCCCTCCTCTGTAGAGCATGGCATGTTTATGCAGTATGCCGTCATAAAACATCAACCCGACAAAAAGAAGGAATGAGAAGGCCAATACTTTTATCCAGAATCTGTAAACATCATCATTTATGCAGGCCAGCCAGTTCCGGCGATAGGTTACGATCCCAACGATAAACATGGCAATATACGGCGGATAGTTGCCGGGCCTCAGATGAAAAACCTTATAAGTAGCAGGGTAGTATATCCGGGTCAGAAAGGTGATAAGCCCTATGGCGATCGCAAAAAACAAGATTGTGGCATTGGCAGGAAAAGTACTGTTGTTCCGTCGGTCCGGCAAAGAAGCCTTTGCAAATAAATGCCACAGAGCGTAGAAGAAAGAAAAGATGATAAGAACTTCTGCAAACCAGAGGGCCGCGGGAGCTACATTTTTGAAATAATAAATATTTTCCAAGAAAGAGTATTCTGTGGAAAGAGTGTTGAATTTAACGAAATATGTAATAGTGGGGCCGATCAGGCAAGAATAAACAACAAGAGGTATGCCGAGTTTGATCAGTCGTTCTTTCATAAAGCTGAGTGGTCCTTTTCGATCATACGCAGCAGGTGTGAAAAAAGCGGCTATAAAAAAGAAAAACTGGATAACAAACGCCCTGCCAAGAAAGGTGAAGATGGTTAAAAATATCTGGGACAGGGTGTCACCGGCGTATTCCGCATAGTACCATCCGCCCGGAACTCCGTAAATGACCGCCGCATGGTGAAGCACCACAGAGAACGTCATGTATATTCTTAAATTGTCTATGAAATACAGTCTTTTCGCTTGTTTACTGATGACCGGTGTCCCTTCATAAAATATAAAACGCTTATGGACCCGACAGAACACCCCCTCGTTCGTAACACTCCCTGCCGGGACTTTCTTTTATACGGCGATTTCCCGAATTTTTCAATATTTTTTTATATGGAAGATCAATGTGTCCGGGCTGTTTCAGACTATGGGTGTAATCCTTGTTTTTAGGAAACCGCGAAGCTCACACCATGTAGGTGGCTTATACATAATCGAAGTCTTCCTGAAAGTAACATATACAGCCTTTTAATTTTCATAGCAGCTTTCATACGGCAATAAATGCCCAGGATATTGATAATTTTCTTAAACCTCATAAGAACATTTTATAATAATCATAATGGAGCGCATATACAGCTACCGATCCCGAATATCATTGGTGGAAACCAACTATATTTTACATGGATTTCACTTGACGTATTTATAATGTTCATATAATAATCTTAATATAACAATATATCGGCACTACTTATCACCATGAGGGGGCCGCCTGAAAGACTCATTATTCGCACATTCAGAACTGATCGAAGAAATATCCGCCTTAAAACAGAGAATTCAGGAACTGGAACAATCGGAATCAGAGCTTAGAAAGGTTTCGAAAACGTTCAGTGAGTATATGCGCCAGTCGGATAATATTTTTGATGCGATAAATTACTCTGTCTGTGTCATCAGTCCGGAGGGACGGATCATCAAGTGCAACCGATCTACTGAGAAGTTACTGAGCAAATCCGCCGATGAGCTGAATGGTCATTTCTGTTTTGAGGTGGTACATGGTATCCCGGAACCCCTTCCTGGTTGCCCGCTTCTTCGCATGAAAGAAACAAACTGCAGGGAAAGTGCGGTCATCGAGTCAGATGGCCGATGGCTGGAAGTCACGGTAGATCCAATATTGGATGATAATCAGCGTATTGTGACAGCAGTACACACCATTGCAGACATAACCGAACGCAAAAAGGCTGAAGAGGCATCGCGGAAAAACGAAGATAGATTGCAAAGTATTTTCAGTGCTGCCCCTGTGGGGATAGGGGTTGTCTCTAAACGGCCTGTTGCCCAAATCCCCTTAACCTTTGCGAGGGTAGTCCAACTATTTTGCTACAATGTCCACAATAGTATACAATAAACTGGCATTTTATGCCTTCATATGATACAATAACTCATCTCAACTACAAGGAGATAC
>JAPLKC010000058.1 GCA_026388255.1 Pseudomonadota bacterium
GCACTGCCCATAAAGACCTCTTTAACGGAGAAATCGTCGGATATTCCCCGGGATCGAGAATTACCAGAGACCTCGTGACAAGGTCTCTCCTGAGGGCAGTGGCAATAAAGAAACCTCAGAGAGGTCTTATCCATCATTCCGACAGGGGAAGCCAGTACTGTTCATATAACTACATAAAACTCCTTGGCCGGTTAAATATGAAAGTATCAATGAGCAGAAAAGGCAACTGCTATGATAATGCCCCCATGGAGAGCTTCTGGGGAACATTGAAGAACGAACTTGTCTATCATCGTCATTATACCACAAGGAAACAGGCAATCAGGGGTCAGTATGCCCGGCGCGTTTAGTCCTTCACACATTAAATCATTCTCCTTCAAATCGGGCTAGATTACAACCGTAAAATTGTGGGAAATAACCGTTGTTTATTTTCTTTGTATTATTTCCCGGGTACCATTGCAGGATAGGAACTTTGTACACGCCCAGAGTTCTTTTACATCATTAACTCCTTTTGATGTCTTTTTCAAGACCATATCTGATCCGCATTTCGGACACATTATTCTTTTCTGTGATTTGCTGGTAGAGTCCTTAGCTGGCGATCCTTTTGATTTAACTTCTTGAGCTTTGTTTATAAGCTGAACCAGCATTTTACCATCAATCATTTGTATAGGCTTCCCCCGGGCAAAATCGTTAGCTTCATTTGTAAAATATCCACTTGACATTATATGAACCTCATTTGCCTTCTCGGCATTAAGTAATCCAAACATCTCTCGAACTGTTTTTACACCGATCTTATAAGCTTTCCAGTGTTTACACTGAACCAATATTGTTTCTCCATCTTTTTTTGCAATGATGTCTATACCTCCATCAGCTCCCAGATTTGTGTTTCCTTCAATAGAATAACCGTCACGTCTGTATACTTCGCCAATCAGATCTTCAAAGCTGCGCCATGACAAATTGCGAATGCTGTTAATGTCTGTCTGTCCTTTTAACAACTCCCCTCTTCTCCAAGCCTGTAATGCAGATATAGCTCCAAGAACAAGAAAGAAAATGGCAACCCATATTGCAAATGATGAAAGGCCTGTCGCAATGCCTGTAAAAAAAGGCTACCTCTCAACATTGCGGGCACAATGAATTTCATGCCGATGAACACGACAAAGGCCACAATAACACTTACCCACCATGGTGACTCTATAAGCATTTCAGGTAAACTTTTATTTTTCCTTGGCATTTTATCATTTACCCCACTATATTTTCTGGATTTAAAAATAAATATATCCGTTTGAGAATTGATTGTCAATTAAGCGGCAAATTGTAGTGGAGGATCAGTTTAATTCTTTTTAACTGGCGGTTGTGATGATCTGTATATTATATGAAAGAATACGACATATAATATGGCATAATACAAAGCGTGAGCTTCGCTGTTTCCAAAGGCAAGGATTACCTCATGAAAGCTGCTACGATACTAAAAAGACTGTTTGTGTTTGTTTCAGGAAGAATTTTGTGCTTCAGGCAGAAACCACGCAGTATGCATTATGGAAAAATCATCGCAACCTTAACCCTGATATTTTTCACCTGACCAAGGACTTGTTTGCATGAATGCTCATTCGCCTGTTCTTGCTGTCTCCGAAGAATGTATAGCGGTGGTTTTAACATGTAATGAGCCTGCTTCAGGATTTGCTGCCGCTTCTGCTGCTGCCTTGCCTGTGCTGTCCGCTGTCCTGCGCTATTTTCCGAGAGGACGGTCCGAGAGCAGATATTTCAGAAACTGCACTGCAAGGTCGGTGGATGAGACCCATCTATCGCTATTGCCGGCATCATCTTTCCATGATTCGCGGGCTTCGGGATGGGGGCCGCAGACAGCGACTCTGCCCTTTCCATAGGTGGACATCAGCGCCGCAACGCTGCCGTCACCATAGGTTGCAACTACATGCACAGTCTCCTGTGTCTTTGTGAGACGGAAATCCGGACCAGCCTTGAAGAACATGGGACGCATCTTCCCCAGCCATTTGACAGGCAGGATTTTTGCTTCAAAGCTGTCCTGAAAAACCTTCGCTTCTGCGGGAATTATGCCGAAACCCTTCATATATTCCGAGCCTTCTTTCCATCCGGTGGAAGCCATGAAGCCTCCCCCGCAGATCCCAAGGTAACGGCCCCCTTTGCGCAAATATTCTTTTATTGAGGTAACGACTTTCGGCGTGAATGCTTTTACCATGGGGCCCATGTCGTCCTCTGTGCCCCCGATTATAAAAACAGCCGCATTATCAAGGAGGCGCGGAATATCCCCCGGAATTGAGACAAACCTGACTTTTAAACCGGCGTTCTTTGCAATTGCCGCTACGGCTTCGGGGCAATCCTCGGCTGAGACCGGACCATTATAAACCAACGCATATTTGTCAGAACCGCCATTGTTCTGACCTGGCAAACCTACAGTGTCAGCAGATGATATTGAAGACATATTGAATAAAATGGCACTGAAAACAAGGGAAAATATCCGAATTCTTCTGAACATATTTGTTCCTCCGTACGTTTTTCTAATATCCCCTCATGAATGTTTGCGCACGAACCATGTGAGCACGACTGCTATGAGAGTTGCCGCGGTAATTGCTTCGGCCCAGAAAAAAGACATATAATCGGCAAGACATCCGATGGGCGGGGCGCCCGGCATAGCGTTTCTGAGCGGCACCAGGGCAAAGAGCATTCCTCCCAGCCAACCTAACATGCTCATCTCAATCCTCCTGCCCAACACGACCACGGCAAATCCGGCCAGGAAAGCCACAAGAGTCAAGAGGCCGATCAGGACCATGATGAAAACGGCAAATCCGAGGGAAGATTGTGATCGTTCCACGTTAAAGGTGATTTCAGCTATAGAGAAACCCCGATCTTTCTGCTTAAGCTCCTTTGTTTCAATTTTAAACCCTGTAACATCCTGTCTCAGGTCCAGCGAGAATGGTACGGCATTCCAGGAAAGAGATTTGCTTTTGCTTTCCTTCTGGGAAGCGATACAGACCCAAAGCAATCCCGTATAACGATCCCAGGCAAAAAAGCCGCCTTAACACCATCTATTTTGAGAAAAACAATAACATGTATACAAGTTTTTGTTGATTACCAAAGCACTTTGTTTTATAACTTTTCTATAACAAAACATTAAATAAATTAAGGGGGTATGAAATGAGAAAAGCTTTCCATGTTTCCATTTGTTTTATGTTCGTTTGTGGCTTTCTCGCGATATTTTCACCGGCATTTTCTGCTGATACCATAAAAGTAGGCATTGTTGATTCCTATACCGGGCCACCGACGGCATATACAATGGATGTACTTGACGGTTTCAGGCTTGCCGTTGATAAGATCAACGCCAAAGGCGGCGTGCTCGGGAAGAAGATCGAATATGCCACACGCGATGAGAAGTTCAAACCGGACATCGGGTTGGCAATGGCGAAAGAGCTTGTTATGAAGGAAAAAGTGGATATTCTCATGGGTACAATAAATAGCGGCACCGCCCTTAACGTATCAAGCTTTGCAAAAAAAGAAAAGATACCCTTCTTTGTGACCTATGCAAAAAGCGAAAAGATAATCGGCGAAGAAGGACATCGCTATGTATTCAACATGAATGAAAACACCGAGATGGCCGGGCGTGCAGCAGCAGTTGCCCTTGCCAAAAAACCCTTTGTAAAATACTGGATTTGCGGTGATGATTATGAATACGGGCATGCTATTGCAGACGCTGTATGGAAAAACCTCCAGAAAATGAACCCAAGGGTTCAAAAGATCGGCGAATCATGGTGGAAATTAGGAGAGGCCGATTTTACTCCTTACATTACACAGATTATGGGGGCCAAACCTGACTTTATCATCGTTGCAACCGGGGGCTCCAGCATGGTCAATTTCCAGAAGGCGGCAAAGGCAACCGGGTTAAGCCAGAAGATACCCTTCTATCAACATACGGCCACAGAACTTGGAACGCTTCTATCCCAGGGCAAGGATGCGCCCGAGGGCGTTTATGGAACCTCCAATTATCTTTTCTACTTTCCTGATTCACCTGCAAACAAGACTTTTGCTGAAGAATTTATGAAGGCTTACAAAAGATACCCGAAAGCAAGTGCCCTTGTGGGATATATGACTGCCCAGTTTATAGCCGAGGGTTTTAAAAAGGCAGGAAAGTTAGACAACGAGGCTTTGATAAAGGCCCTTGAAGGTTTAAAGCTTGACAGCCCAATCGGGCCCTTATCAATAAGGGCATGTGATCACCAGCTTGAGCTCCCTACATATTTTGGCGTTACAAAAAAGGACCCGAAATATGATTTTCTTGTATCCGGGAATAATCAGGTAGTATCTCCAAATGATTATATGCCTACATGTGAGGAGGTTTTGAAGCTTCGCAAGAAATAGCGGGGGTAGTGATTGGATTTTATATATGCCGTAATACCGCCACAGGTTTTGAATCAGATATTTGTCGGTTTAAGCAGGACGACGATCCTTTTCATCGTTTCCTCCGGTATGAGCCTTATCCTCGGCGTGCTCAGGATACCCAATGTTGCCCACGGATCCCTTTATATGATTGGTGCCTTTATGTCTTTTACGATCTCAAAGGCCTTTGGTGGGGGGACCACAGGGTTCTGGATGGCTCTCGTTTTAGTCCCCGTGGCGGTTGCAATATTGAGCCTTATCGTAGAAAGGGGTCTTTTCCAGTTTCTCTACGAGCGGGAGCACCTGATGCTCCTTTTGCTCACCTTCGCGTGTTCCCTTGTCTTCGGCGATCTTGTTAAACTCGTATGGGGCGCTGAGTATAAATCTGTACCGGTGCCCCATATGTTTCAGGGGTTTGTGCCGCTCTTCGGGGGCATACCCTTTCCGCTTTACAATATGTTCCTGTTGATTGTCGGTCCTGTCGTTGCGGTTGCCCTCTGGCTGATTGTGAATAAGACGAAGATAGGCAAGATTGCCCGCGCAGCCGCAGTAGACAGGGAAATGGTCGGGGCAGTGGGTATTAATGTCAGTTGGGTTTTTGCTGTTGTGTTCATGATCGGCTGTCTTTTGGCAGGCTTGGGCGGAGCCCTTGTTGCGCCGACAGTGAGTGTAACATTGGGTATGGATCATACGCTCATCATGGAGGCATTCCTCATAGTTATTATTGGCGGACTGGGCAATATCTGGGGCGCGCTCCTCGGCGCGCTTATTTTTGGTCTGTCCCAGTCCCTCGGTATCCTTGTCTGGTCACAATTCGGCATAATATTCCCATATCTTGCCGTAATTATTGTATTACTGTTCAGACCCACAGGACTTCTCAAATCAACATGGTGACAAGGAGCCGATTATGATCAAGGACATGTTGGGAGGAAAGGGACGCATTACCGGCATTGTGCTCCTTGTTTTTCTTTTTTCCCTCCCCTTAATCGCCCCCCGGTTCTATGTTTACATGACATCCATAATCCTTCTTACGGGATTGCTTGCAACAAGCCTTAATTTCGTTCTCGGTTACGGAGGGGTATTCCAATTTCACCATTGTGTCTTTTACGGGGCCGGCGCTTACGGTACAGCCCTCATGCTGACGAAAGGAGGATTTCCTCTCTGGATCAGCTTCTTTGTCGGACCCATTGTCTCAGCGTTATTAGGTCTGATCTTGGGTATTATCTGCGTAAGGCTCTCAAAGCTCTATTTCGGGATGCTCCAGATATCTCTCGGGTCTCTCGTATGGGTTATAATTTACCGGTGGTATTCTTTCACCGGAGGCGATGACGGGATACACGGGATTACCATGCCGGACATCGTTTCGTCGTATAATAACGCATATTACTTTACTCTTATTATCAGTTTAATGTGTCTTTTTGTTATGTACAAAATGATAAAATCACCCTTTGGCAGCGCTCTCCAGGGCATCAGGGATAACCCGATCAGAAGCGAGATGATCGGAATTAATGTAAGGCACCACCAGGTTATAGCATTGACCATAGCCGGCTTTTTTGCCGGGGTAGCAGGCGCGCTCTTTGTTGTTGTAGACAATACGGTATTCCCTGACATGCTCTTCTGGACTCTGTCCCTTGAAACAGTTATCATGTGTCTGGTCGGCGGCTGGTTTACCTTCCTGGGCCCCATGCTCGGCGCTGCCATCATCATTGCCCTGAGAACGTTTGTGAGTACATACACCGTATACTGGGCCCTTGTGCTCGGCATTATTATGGTGTTTGTGATATTCTTTCTCCCCACAGGGGTTCTTGGATATATTGAGGAGAAGCTGAATAAAAAAATGATAGAACCTGTGATAAAGGAATAGCCGGTGTTAGAAGTAAAGGCATTAGCGAAGACATTTGATGGATTTAAGGCAGTGAGCGCGGCAAACCTTCACGTAAAAAAGGGCGAGATTGTCGCAGTGATCGGTCCAAACGGTGCAGGCAAGACGACCCTTTTTAACCTTATTACCGGAATCCTGAAACCTGACAGCGGACAGGTTATTTTTAAAGGCGAGGACATTACAGGGCTTCCTCCTTATGAAATCTGCAGAAAGCGCATAGCGCGTTCGTTTCAGGTAGTAAATGTATTCCAGAGACTAAATGTCTTTGAAAATGTCCAGGTTGCAGTATTAGCGAGGATGAGGAAGACCCGAAACCTTTTTACTCCCTCTAAAAAACTGTTTATAAACGAAACGAAGGAGATACTGGAGAACGTGGGGCTTGTCAAAAAGAAGCACCATACAAGTGCGCTGCTTTCTCACGGCGATCGGAAGGTTCTTGAGATTGCCATTGCCCTTGGCGGAGACCCGGAGTTTCTGATTCTTGACGAACCTACCGCGGGTATGTCGCCCGAGGAGACAGCCCGTTGCATAGACCTGGTAAAACATCTATCGGAAAAACTGGGTCTGACAATCCTTTTCTGTGAACATGACATGGAGCTTGTATTTGCTATTGCCAACCGGATCATGGTGATGGTGCGGGGCGCAACCGTTATACAGGGATACTGCGAAGACGTAAGGTGCAACCAGGCGGTTCAGGATGCCTACCTTGGCAGGAGCGATATATGCTCAATGTAAATAAAATCCATACATATTACGGTTTAAGCCATATATTGTTCGATGTCAGCCTCACCGTTTCAAAGGGCGAAGTGGTAGGCCTTCTCGGGAGAAACGGTGCAGGGAAGAGCACAACCATGAGGAGTATCATGGGGCTGACGCCGCCCAAAGAAGGCAAAATTCATTTCAATAATGAGGATATTACCGGAGAGAAGCCATACCTTTTGTTCAGAAAGGGAATCGGGTATGTGCCCGATGACAGGCGGGTCTTCGCAGACCTTACAGTAGACGACAACCTCGAAATTGTTCATCGACGCACAGAAGAGTGGAATAAAAAGAGGATATATGATCTGTTTCCCGCGCTTGGCGAAATACGGTCGCGCAGGGCAGGGAACTTAAGCGGAGGGGAACAACAGATGCTGACCATCGCAAGAGCCCTTATGGGTGCTCCGGATCTCCTCCTTCTTGATGAACCCACCGAAGGCCTGGCCCCCCTGATTGTGCGCGACCTTGAAGAGCAGATATTAAAGCTCAAGGATGCAGGCATCAGCATTTTGCTCTCCGAGCAGAACATCAAATCGGCCCTTAAGATGATCTCAAGGGTTTATGTAATAGACAACGGGAGGATCCGTTTTGCGGGCACCGTTGATGAGCTTGAGGCGAACGAAGAGGTAAAAAAGAAGTATCTGATGGTGTAATAACAGGTAACAGCCAATGAATATCCCCTTATTTTTAAGGGCGGCGCGACATGTGCAGCCTGAGTTTATTCAGGCGCGGATTTAACCGCGTAAAGGATGAATGCTTATGAAAACAATTAAAATGTTTGTTTTAGTATTAATGTTTGTTTTGGGTTTATGTGCGACGCTGCTTGCAGCCGATACGCTGGAAGAGGTTAAGAAAAAAGGCGTGCTTATGGCAGGCGTCAGGGAATTTACGCCGGGGCTCGGTTCCGTTGATGAAGGTACAGGTGAGATTGTAGGCTACGATGTTGATTTTGTCAGGGCAATAGCTAATAAGCTTGGCGTGAAGCTGCATCTTCAGCCTGTTACGTCGGCAGGCCGTATACCGTATCTTAATAGAGGCGATATTGATATTATTGCTGCAACAATGTCAAAGACTGCAGAGCGGGCCGGACAGATTGATTTCAGTTATACATATTTTCTTACCTGTCAAAAATTTATTGTAAAAAAAGGAACAGTGAAAGATCTTGCCGACCTTGCCAACAAGAAAATTGGAACGGCAAAGGGTTCTACCTCGGGGCAGAATGTCAACAAAACCCTTCCCGGGGCAAAGGTCCTTAATTTTGATGATTACCCGCAGGCGCTCCTTGCGCTCCGGCAGGATAATGTCTTTGCCATAACGACGGATGAGACAATTCTGTCGAATTTACTCAATGAAATGCCGGATAAGGAACGGTTTGAAATCCCTGATATCAGGATTGCCAATGAACTGTACGGGCTTGGCATCAGAAAAGGCGACAAGAGATTCCTTGATTTTGTAAATAAGACTCTCCTTGATATGGAAAAAAGCGGCGAGGCAAAGAAAATTTTCAATAAATGGTTCGGGCCGAATTCCAAAACACCCCTGAAGAGAGGGAGCTTCAGGATTACTGCAGAAAAGTGATTCCAACTCTAAATCAAAGCGCTATCTTCGTGGGCTTCGTCATCAGTTTCCTCGACGTACTTGTAGTACGCCTGTGTCGCCTCTTCCTTGCCGCCTTGATTTCATCTTTGATTTTGAATTGGAATAAGCTCAATAACGGTCTTGCAGTACCGCAAACGTAAGCGAGAGGCATCTATTCTTTTCTATCAAAAAATTGTTTGAACCTGTCCTTAAAACCTCTGTCTGAAAGTCCGGCGTCCTGGTCAAATTCCTGTGCAAGCCCTTCTATCAAAGATTTCTGTCTTTCCGTAAGCGTTGTGGGTACTACCATCTTCAGGAAAATGAGTTCATCGCCTTTTCCATACCCATTGGATTTTGTTATGCCGAGCCCTTTCATCCTGAATGTTTTTTCCGGCTGGGTTCCAGGAGGGATGGTAATCTTTATATCCCCTTCGAGCGTGGGGACAAACATTTCGCCGCCAAGACATAGAAGCGGGAAGCTTACATCAATATGAACAACAATATCATCGCCTTCTCTCTCGAAGGTATGATGTTCTTTGACATTTAAAACCACATACAGGTCACCGGGGTGCGTATCAGCATAACCCTGCATGCCTTCGCCCCTGACCTTTAAGCGTGTACCCGTATCAACGCCGGCCGGTATTTTCACCTTCAACTTCTTTTTTGTTTTAAGCTGTCCCTTGCCCCGGCATGTCCTGCAGGGGTCTTTGATGATATAGCCCTCGCCGTTGCAATACTCGCATGTCCGGTTGATTGTAAAAAAACCATGACTCTGCCTCACCTGCCCCCTTCCCCCGCAATACTTGCAACCAACCGGCTGATGCCCGGGTTCTATCCTCGAACCATTACACGAAGGACAGCGTTCATTTTTGGGGATCTCCAGTTCCTTCTCAACCCCGAAGACGGCTTCTTCAAATTCGATTTCAAGGTTGTACCTAAGGTCATCACCTTTTTGTGTCCGTTGCCGCTGTCTTGTTCCGCCGAAGAAATCGCTGAAAAGGTCGTTGAAAACATTGTCGAAATTTCCTCCAAATCCAAAATCAAAGACAGTGCCCGCATCATCTGCCGAGCCGAACCTTTCGTACCTCAATTTCTTTTGGGGATCACTGAGTACCTCGTATGCCTGACTGATCTCTTTAAACATGTCCTCAGCCTCTTTGTCGCCGGGATTCCTGTCAGGATGGTATTTTAAGGCGAGTTTTCTGTATGCTTTTTTAAGCTCTTCATCTGTGACGTCTCTCGAAACGCCGAGCATATCGTAATAATCTTTTTTCATGTATTCCCTTTATTATTGTATTTCCGATTTTTTTGAAATGGTAACCATGGAAGGCCTTATCAGCCTCCCGTTAAGTATATAACCCTTTTGCAGTTCAGATACAACGGTGTCGGGCTCGACGTTGTCCTTTTCTTCCTGCATGAATGCCTCGTGAAAGTTGGGGTCGAATTTTTTACCAATGGCATCAACCCTTTCAACACCAGCCCTTTCAAGGACTTTAAGAAACTCATTAAAAACAATCTTTACCCCTGCATGAATACCTTTAAAATCCTCGGTTTTGGATGCATGATCAAGAGCCCGGTCCAGGTTGTCCAGAACAGGGAGCAATTCTTTTAGGAGGACTTCGTTGCCGAATTTTAAAGTGTCCTGTTTTTCTTTTATTTTCAGCTTTTTGAAATTATCAAAATCTGCCTGAAGATAGAGCAGCTTTTCCTGGAGTGCCTTAACCATCTCTTCTTTCTCTTCGAGAGCGTTATTGAGTTCCTCAACGATTTCATCCTTTTTTTTCTTTTTTTTATGCTCTTCGTGAACCACCTTGTCTTCCCCGGCCTTATGATTATGGTTTATATCTTTTTCGTCCTTGCGATCCATCTTGTTCCTCACATGATTTTTAAAATATTTGTAACTGTTTTTGCCGTATAATCAACGATGGGGATAATCTTTGAATAGTTCATCCTGACAGGGCCTATTACCCCGAGGATGCCGTAGCTTTTCTCCCCGATCTTGTATGTTGATGTTATAATGCTCATATCCCTCATTTCTTTAATATCGCTCTCGCCCCCCATGATGACATGGATGCCTTCCTCTTTCATACATTTGTCGAGAAGATGCAACAGCTTTTCCTTTCTCTCAAGTGCCCGAAACAATTCTTTGAGTTTATCCATATCCAGAAATTCCGGAACACCTATAATCTTTGACACACCTTCAAGATAGACTTCCCTCTTATCTTCGCAATCAACAATGGTTTCGAGGGTATCGTTTACCTTTTGGAGGAGCTGGCAGAATATTGTCTTATCCTTTTCCATATCCTCAAGTATTCCGTCTTTCAGGGCATAGAACGGTATGCCGCTAAATTTTCCGTTCATATACTTCTTCATATTGTTAAGGGTATCGGCATCAAGCATTTCGTCCGTTTCCACGAGCCTTGTGTGAACCATACCTGACGAGGTGACAAAGACCGTTAAAACGGTGTTGTTTGTCAGTTTTACAAACTCTATTTCTTTAAAAAGCATCATGTTTACGCTCGGTTCAACCACAATACCGGTATGTTTCGATAATGCAGCGAGCGCCTTGGAGGCGTCTCCCATTATCCCTTCCACATATGGATACCGGGACCTGAGCATTGCGTCAATGGTATACAAAGCCTTTTTGCCGGGATAGACCGGAATATTCAGGCTATCCAGATAATACCGGAAAGCCTTATGTGTAGGAATCCTGCCGGCGACAGCATGGGGTTTATATAAAAGCCCCATTTTCTCAAGGTCTGCCATGGTATTCCTGACCGTAGCAGAGCCCCATCTGCCCATGATTGACTTTGCCTTTGATATTGTTTTGGAGCCTATGGGTTCTGCAGTGTTAATATAGCTCTCAATTATTAAAACAAGCACCGTTCTTTCTCTTTCGGTCAGGACTTCCATGATAACCTTCTTGTAGTATAGAATAAATTAATTATATATACCACCTTTGTCAAGCAATGAAATCTTATCGACAAAGACAACTGCCAACGACATCCCATTTTATTTTTCCTTCATCACCCAGACGCCGTCCCATTCTTTGTCGGGCGGGTGCTTGACAAAATACTGACAGCGCTCAAGATAAAATCTGGACAGTGTATCGCCTTCATTTAACGAAAGGGCCTTCCGGAACCTGTCGATGCTGTCTTCCCATTTGTATTCGCGGTAGCAGGCAATGCCCTCATTATATATTTTGACAACCTCGCCCATATTTTGAAAAGATTCATCATCATGATAATCCAGTATGCCGTATACGGCAACGGGCTTCAGCTTGCCCTTGACCTGTATTCTGTCAACTTCCCTATAAGTGTAACTGTCTTTTAGTTGTCTAAAGGTAAATTCACTGATAAGAATCCTTGTTCCATAATATTTGGTAGCCCCCTCAAGTCGTGAGGCAAGATTGACCCCGTCTCCTATGACGGTATAATCCATCCTTCTCAGGCTGCCGATATTGCCTGCCACAACTTCATCGGTATTAACGCCGATCCCTATGTCAATATTTATCTTGCCTGCTGCCGCCCTTTCGAGATTGAACTTCCTCAGAGCCCTTAACATATCGATTGCCGCCTTAACTGCGTGGTCTGCATCATCCGGGGTTGTGAAGGGGGTCCCGAAAACAGCCATGATGGCATCGCCGATATATTTGTCCAGGATACCGCCATAATTGAAGATACTATCGACCATCCTCGTGAAGTATTCGTTAAGCATACCTACAGTTTCATTGGCGCCGAGTTTTTCAGAGATTGTTGTGAAACTTCTTATATCGGAAAACAGGATTGTTGCAACCTGAGCCTGCCCTCCCAGAATGGAGTCGCCTGTCTCAAGAAGTTTTTCTGCCACCTCTTTGGTCATATAGCGCGCCATGGTGCTCTTTATGCGCTTCTCTTTCGTAATGTCTTCCAGTATAAGCATTGATCCTATGTGCACCTGTTTGATATTGACAAGGGGGACAATCATCAGGTTTATTGATGCCCGGCTCCCGTCGGGAAGAAACAGTTCTGCGTCCATGGCAAGATAGGGTTTTCCGGTTTTTACGAGATTGTCAATATGTTCTATGATCCACTTATTGTTGTCGGAGAAATATTCCTCAGCGGGTTTATCTATAATATACGAGGCCTCTATGTTTAATATTTTTAAAGCAGCCGAATTGCACTTAACGATACATTTTTCCTCATCGAGCGTAATTACCCCGTTGCTTAAACTTTCAAGCATACTCTCGTTATAATTTTTCATGTTCAGAACATCATCGAAAAGCTTTGCATTTTCTATTGATATAGAGGCCTGTGCAGAAAAAGCCCTGAGACGGTTTTCATCTTTTTTTGTAAAAGGCCCGTCCTTTTTGTTCAAAACCTGCACAACGCCGAGGGTTTTCCCTTCCTTGTTCTTAACAGGCATACAGAGGATCGATCTGGTTGTGTATCCTGTCTTTTTATCTACTTCCTGATTGAACCGCGGGTCTTTATATGCATCAGGTATGTTCACCGTTTCGCCTTTTGTGAATACCGACCCCGCGATGCCGAGATGGCTCGGGAAACGGATTTCCCTTATTTCAAGACCCTGTGCAACTTGCGACCATAATTCATTTGTCTTCCCGTCATGTAAAAAAAGTGTGCTACGGTCGGCGTTAAGAATGTCTGTTGTTGTCTCCATTATCTTAACAAGTAAGGGCTGCAACTTGAGCTCTGACGAGATTGCCGATGTAATCTCCAGCAACTGCTTTTCTTCTGCCTTTGCTTTTTGTACCTCCTCGAAAAGCTGCGCATTCTGGAGGGCAGCAGATGCCTGGGATGTAATGGCCTCTAAAAGCGCCAGATCATCTTCCCAAAAATCCCCGTCGTGCTTGTTGAGAAGCTGGATGACGCCTATGATCTCATTATGCTTGGTCTTGATGGGGGCACAAAGGATATTTCTTGTCCTGTAACCGGTTTTTTTGTCTATCTCTTGATTGAACCTCGGGTCTGCGTAGGCATCGTTGATGATGATGGCTTCGCCGCTCTTAAAAACAGCCCCTGCAATACCCATATGATTGGGAAATCTGATCTCGTTTTTCAAATTTCCCTGGGCAATCCTTGAAAAAAGCTCTTCCGTGTTCTTATCATTCAGAAAAAGTGTGCCGCGGTCTGTATTTATTGCCTCGGTGGTAATCGCTATCATCCGGTCAAGAAGGATGTCAAGCTCCAGGGTATCCGAAACTTTTTTCGATACTTCAAGAAGCGCTGTAAGCTTTACAAGCACATCGGTAATTTTAGAAAGAAATCCCTCACGGCTTGTAGTGTCGAGTGTGCTCAGTATGTTTTGTATGTCTGTTTGCTGGAGCCTGCGCTCTAAAAACTTATTTACTATATCAAGGTCTTTTTCCATGAATAAGCCTGTAAAATTGAATTTGAAGTTGCTAAATTCTTGTAACCTAAAACAACTTAATATTATATCCTATTGAAAATAGCGTGTCTATCAATTAAGATAATTCATACGAATAAGCCCGTGTTATATAACAAAGGAGGTACAAGGCATGAAAAAGATTGCAACATGTATTTCAGGAATTATGTTTTTGGCAATGTCCGGCGTACAGCTATCCGGTGCTGTTGAGACAAAGACAGATGCAAACGATGGAAGGGTGCTTTTTGAAAAGAAGTGCAGTGTTTGTCACAACCTTGAAAAATCGACATCAAAAAAGAAAACTCCTGCGGAATGGGAAAAAACGGTTAAACGCATGATAGAATCACGAGGTGCTAAAATTAACGACGAAGAGGCAAAGGTGATCGTAGACTATCTCGCAAAAAATTACGGCAAATAGATGGTTTAGTTTATGGATCACAGATTATCAGGATAAAAACAACAGCGCAAAGCTTTTAAAAAGGCCTCCAGCATAAGGTTCGGCAGCTTTCTTTCCGAATTGTATTGCTGTGAACTGCAAACAAATACTATGGTATCAATAGACCTATAAACCCCAATATCGCCCACCTGAAAAAAGCAATCAGAGGGTCTAAGATATGGAGCCAGAGCAGTCCGATAATGATGAACATACCGTAAGGCTCTATGCTTGCCAGTGTGTATTGAAATCTCCTTGAGACAAAACCCATCAGGATTTTAGAACCGTCAAGGGGAGGAACGGGGATCAGGTTGAAGGATGCAAGCATGATATTGATCTGAGCAAAATAGTAGAGCACGGTTGAGGCAATCCCGAAGGGGGAAGGTGCAAAAAGACGCAGAAGGAGAAGAGAAATAAAGGCAAGAATGATGTTTGCCACAATGCCTGCGGCAGAAACGAATATGAGCCCTTTGCGGGCGTCACGCAGGTTGTCGAAATTTACCGGCACCGGCTTTGCCCACCCGAAACCGAATACAAAAAGCATGATCGTGCCGATGGGATCTATATGTTTTATCGGGTTCAGGCTTAATCTCCCGAGCCATTTTGCGGTCGGATCGCCCATTTTATATGCAACCCAGCCGTGTGCAAGCTCATGAAAGATAATTGAGTACAGCAGGGGTATGGCTATAAGTATAAAGGTAAAAGGGTCTTTAAAAAGGAGATTAATCAGTCCCATAGGTAATTGTTCATAAGTATCACACAGGCTTAGCCTAAATTCAATGCAAACTTTCCCCGGCATGTTTGCCGGCTTATAAAAGTATAAAAGCATTGATTTTTATGAGGTGATGGCACATAATTGAGATAGAAAGTAAAGACAAAAAGGAGAGCAATAATGACGGCAAACGATGTTATAAAAATCGCCAAAGATAAAAATGTAAGATTCATAAAGCTTTGGTTTACAGACATACTTGGATTTGCTAAGAGCTTCAGTATCACTGAAGCCGAGCTTGAAGGCGCCCTTTCGGAGGGTATGGGGTTTGACGGCTCATCAATCCAGGGGTTTGCCCGTATAGATGAGAGCGATATGATTGCCAAACCCGATCCTTCAACTTTCACGATATTGCCTTGGAGACCGAAGGACAGCGCAGTTGTGGCAAAGATGTTCTGCGATATCTATGAGCCAGATGGAACACACTACAAAGGCGACCCGAGGTATGTGTTGAAGAGAAATCTGAAGATTGCCGAAGATATGGGTTTTACCGCTTTCAATGTGGGCCCTGAACTTGAATATTTTTATTTTAAATCAGATCAGGATACGGAGACTCTCGACAAGGGCGGATATTTCGATCTGACAACCCTTGATGAGGCGACAGACCTGAGGAGGGATACGATCCTTACGCTTGAAGAGATGGGCATAAAGGTTGAGTACAGTCACCACGAAGTAGCCCCTTCCCAGCATGAGATTGATTTGAAGTATAACGATGCCCTGAAAATGGCGGACAGCACCATCACATACAGAATCGTTGTAAAAGAAGTGGCAAGGGAAAACGGGGTATACGCAACCTTTATGCCAAAGCCGATATTTGGAGTAAACGGAAGCGGCATGCATGTACATCAGTCCCTTTTCAAAGGTAAGAGAAATGCCTTTTATGATGCTAAAGATAAGTATTTCCTCTCGAATATTGCAAAACATTATATTGCAGGGATGTTGCGGCATGCGAGAGAGCTTACCCTTGTAACAAGCCAGTGGGTAAATTCGTATAAAAGGCTTGTTCCCGGATACGAAGCACCTGTATATATCGCCTGGGCAAGGAGAAACAGGTCAACGCTTGTCCGTGTTCCCCTTTATAAGCCAGGCAAAGAAAATGCAACGAGGATGGAATATAGAAGCCCTGACCCGGCCTGCAACCCCTACCTTGCCTTTGCATGTATGTTAAGGGCCGGTCTTGAGGGGATCAAAAACAAGTACCCGTTGCCCGATCCGATTGAAGAGGATGTATATGAGATGACCAGTGAGAGAAGGAAGAAACTGGGCATAGATGCCCTGCCGGGAAGTCTATATGAAGCGATTGAAGAGGCTGAAAAAAGCCGGCTTATAAAAGATACCCTCGGCGACCATGTATTTGAAAAGCTGATAGAAAACAAGAAGATTGAATGGGACAGGTTCAGAACGCATGTTTCAAAGTATGAAGTGGATACCTACCTGCCGATACTCTAAAAGAGTGAAATATGAAAAGTGAAAGGATAAAATCAAGAAGCACGAGGCAAAAGGCATAAAACCTTTAATTTAAAAATAAGGATGGGCATATGATAGTTCGTAATTTTAATGACCCCGAAGTACTGGCAACCACTTATGTTGCCCACAGAGGTGCTAAGGCGAGAATGGTCATGACAAGCCATTTTCTCCAGAGCATGGAATTTCTTGCCTACGCAATGCTTCCCCCCGGTAACGCTATTGAGGAACACATAGACGAGGTTGAGGAAATATATCTTGTTGTGAAGGGCAGGGGGCTCATGAAGGTAGGAGATGAAGAGAGGGAGGTTAAAGAGTGGGATGCCATCTGGCTGCCCGCGGGTGAGCCGCATGGTCTTAAAAATACTGGCGACGAGGAGATGCTTATAATCGTGAATGCCGCATACCCGCGGTAATACCAATTCGCCTTCAATTATTCCCGCCTGTCTCGTGGTTCCAGCGGACAGGCGGCTTTGTTGCCCCCTCCTCGCACTCCGCTATTCCCGGGGCTCACGCCTGTCCCCGTGAAGGGGTCGCTCACGCCTGCGGCCTATCTCCTCAGGGTAAATGAGCGTGGCGGGTTCCCCGAAAATGTACTACCTCCCTGCCACTTTTGTTTTATGGTGATTGTTTTTCCATCATCGTTCCATTGTACATGCCAGGGGTAGAGGGTCCCCTGGAGTTCGTTAGGGCTTGATCCTATCCTGAATGTGGCTTTAGCTGTAATTGACCCTATGGCCTGCGATACCCTCATATCCTGCATGTATTGGTTTATGATCGTGGGATTGCCGAAAGTCAATATGACGGAAACGGTATCGCCCGATATTGATCCTGAAACGGGGATACTGCCGGCAGGTGTTTGAAAGGAACCGCTCACGCTGGAACCGGACTGGCTCAAATTAATTTTGCCGTTAAACCTGCCCTTGATGTCGGTAGCATTCCATGTGCCACTCAGGGTGAATTTATCTGCCGGAAGTTGCTGTGATGTATAGGATCTTCCTACAGGCGGCTTAACGTCCGGTTTTTGTTGCGGCGGTATTGTTAACGGACCCGTAGCGCCGGGTTTTTCATTGCCGAAGATGGATGAAATAACGTTGCCGACACCATCAGACCCCTCTCCTTTTTTGACCACCGTTACGTTGTGGGAGGTCTGCGCCAGCCTTACCGAATTTGGCTGATATTTCATCCATAATTCTGCTACTACATGGTACGTGCCCGGCGAGGTTCCGGGTAATGTTATGGAGTTTACATAGTTGAATCTTTTACCGTTTACTATCCAGCTATAAAAAAGGGCTGAAGAAGGTACATTGGTGTCGCTGACACTTACTGCAAGATCTGCTTTCTCTCCAACCTCTATTGAATGTACCCCGCTTACCGATATGGATCCTCTCGCAGGCTCCGGCCCCGCTACAGTCAGAACGTGTGTCGCATCGCCTGCCCTCTGCCATTTACCGCTAATTGCCTGCCAGACCACAACACGTATAACATGCCTGCCCTGATTGGTTGCCTTCATCGACTGTGTCTCGCTGTTGCCTCCAAATTTATTATCATTTACCGACCATACAAAACCGTATTCAGGCTCTTTATCGCTTTTGCTGAGCGATTTTACTTTTGCCCTGAAGGTTGCTTCCTGCCCCACCTTTGCCTCATCAGGCCCGCTCAGCGATACAGTAATCTTACGATCCTCAACAACCATTTTGTGTGTTGCTTCGCCAAGCCTTACTGTGCTTTTTGTATCACGTCGTTCCACATAAACAACAAGGCTTACAATATATGTACCAGCATGGGCAACAGCTTTCTTAAAGCTTGTCGCTGCACCAAGCACCTGTTCGTCTCCTGCTAAACGCCATGCATACTTGAGCGCAGGCCTTATAGAATCTACAACATCTACCTCGGCCTCAAGCTCTACTGTGTCGCCGACAAACGCCTGCGCTGTCCCGGCGATCTTGACGGATACGCGGGGCTTAAGATTGAAATCAACGGCAACAGGGGCTTTTGCGCTTTCCTCGTCCTTTGGTTTTACGGTTATCTTTTTAGACTCCTCAGCAAACCCCGATGCCTCGGCAGTAAGGGTGTACGATCCCGGAAGGACTTCGTTAAACCGAGCTTCTCCTGATTCGTCAGTATTCTCGGGTGATCTTGAGGACATGCGGACTTTTACATCGGCAACGGGTATGGAACCTGATTTTACCCGTGCCAGGACAATGCTTTGTATGGGATCAAGGGTTACTGTATGCGTATCTTCCCGCATAGGCTTGAGTTCCGTATCTTCAGTAAATTTCCGGAAACCCTCTGCTGCAACGTGTATGGAATATTTTGCCGGTTTGATGCCTTTTATTGAAGCGATGCCATCCGTATCGGTAGTGCCGCTGTATCTTGTCTCTGCCGTCAATGTTACATGCGCACCGCTTACCGGTTTTCCGGAACTGTCTTTTACTTCAATTTTTATTGCCTTCAGGTTTGCCTTTGTCTTGTCAATGAGGTCTTTATGCGCATCATCAAGGCCTTTTGTCGTCAGCCCTTCATCCGTTGAAAAGGTGGTATATCCCTGATATTGACGCATTAGAGTGCCCCAGCTTTCAGTTTTTATACCGTTCCAGGCGCTGTTTTCAAAATCCTTAAAACTGCCGCTTGAAACCCATCCCTGAGTTGATCCGCCGTGCGTCCATAGATCAAAAGAATAGGGGACTCCGTCTATAACGACAACGGGGGCAACATGGTTGACATTTACATCAACCAGACCCATGTATGATCGCCAGCCTTCCTTATAGCCCACGACAGAGTGTATCTGGCCGTTATCAAAACCTGCTCCCTTCAGGGTTTCCGTGAGGGCATCATTCAAATATACGCATGTTCCTGTTCCGATCTTGTCGTATTTGACTGCTGCATCCATTCGGCCAAAAATGGAAGTATTTGGGGTAATACCTTTTTTATCAAGCTCTTTAGCTACCTCAGAAGCAATGTACTTTGCCTTTGCAAGCTCATCGGAAGGGGCATTGGATTTCAACTGCTCGCCCAGTTTTTTCCAGTAATCGGCTGACGGCGCCTGGACCTTATTGCTCTGGGTATCGGGAACTGGGTAGCCGTGATCTTTCCGTATATCGGACGGCAGGGGCCTGTCAGCATGAGATGGAACAACCGGGTTTATCAACGCAATCAGCACTAAAAACAACATTATCAATAAGCAACATTTTCCATTCATTAAATTGTTTTTCCAGGGCAGATAACGATACATGGATAGTCTCCTTTTTATGAACTTCTATTATTATAGCACGTTATTGCCGTATCACAACATCATCAAAATTATTAAAAGGGAGGGTGCGCATAAGCAACAATTAATCCCGAATTTTCCATTAGGATAAGCAACGGTGTTGGAATGTCCACGACAAACACGCTCATTATGCTCCAGCGGCTTAATTTACGGGGGCTTGCGCCTGTCCCCGTAAGGGGGCGACCCCCTCTCGCCCACGGTTTGGGCTGGTTTATGCTCGCCTTCGGCTTCGGAACTTATAGGGATATGGTTCGATAAAGCGGCAGAAGTTTAGCTCCAGTCGTCTGTCTGTGGCTGAGGGAGTTGATAGGACATGAGCGTTTCAATATATTTGTTGAAACCGTCCTCTTCGCCCCTTTCCAGCTTCTCTATCTCAGGCAGGATCTTTTTCATAACGTCCTCATTCTGTACGGCGCTGAGAGGGTAATGCCCGAATGACCCGCGCCGCAACAGTGAGTATGCCTGCTTCTGTTCCTTTGTGAGCGCAAGGTATGCATCAAGTTCCTTGAGCATGTATCCCTTCTTTTCGTCAAGATACCCATCTACCTGCATGAGGAGGTTCAGCCCGAAATCGCCACAGGAAAAGTAGCTGTGCATTTCCCGAAGCGTTGCCACAAGGAGGCGTATCTCCGCCACAATCTCTTCTTCTGTCATGGGCACGAATATGCCCTCTTTAACCATTTTTCGCATTGGTGACTGAGGGTGCATGGCAAAGGTGCGAACCCTTATGAAATCCGGTTCGACGAGGTTGAGTAATCTGGCTGTTTCCAGGGCATGATCTTCGCTTAATGTGCGTCCCGCTATGCCGGGCATAATATATTCGGATAATTCTATGCCTGCTTCTTTTACGTGCCTGCCGCCTTCAACGATGTCCTCCGGCGTAATGCCCTTCTTGATCATTTTCAGCACCTTAAGAGAGCCGCTTTCCATTCCCACATGGATTCTTGTTATGCCTCCGTCCCTGAGCCTTTTTAAATCCTCCACGCTCTTTCTCCTTAAGGTCGGCGCACGCGCGTAGGACGTGATCCTTTCGATAGAAGGGAATTTCTCCCTGAGATACTGGACAATTTCCAGCAGCGATTCCGTTTTCATCAAAAGACTGTCCGCATCCTGGAGGAATGCAGTCCGGACGGGATAGCCTGCAAATTCCCTGACCATGCTGTCGATATCACCTTTTACCTCATCAACAGTTCTTCTGGAAAACTTTACCCCTTTATAGGCCGGACAAAAAACACACTGATTCCACGGACAATTTCTTGTTACTCTTAAAAGCAGGCTTGATGCCTCGCTCGGTGGTCTTATGACACCCTGTTCATACATGATGTAATCTCCTTGAGTTTTTGTGCATTGCAAAATATATATCTTTTTTAAGGAAATTCAAGGGAAAGAAGTAAAGGAGTCGGTCCATTCCACCAGTATCAATCGTATATGTTCCTGAAAACAACACCTTGTGAAGTTGCCGGCCTTAGCCGGTTATGGATCAGCTACTCTTCAAAACTATTCATCGACAATCTTTCTCTTCAGGAAAAAACCATCAGGGTCGCATTTAGTTCTTAAGAGCATGAGATCGTGGTCGTCGGGAAGTGCCATTTCCTTTACATCCGGGGAGATCATCAGCTCAAAACCCACCAGATCCTGAATAGCCTCGGGGCTTTTACCGGGCAGGTATTCAAGCAGCATCATCCTCCTGCTGTCGCGATCATAGCCGAACAGGGCCTGGTTCGTGATTACCCGATAAGGCCCTGATCCCATGACGCCTGCCTTCTTTCGGTAATCCGGCGACCCGTCGCCGAACCCGATGCTGGTGATGAAATCCACCTTCTTTACGAACCTTCTTTTCTCGAGGACCATAATAGCGATGGTCTTCTCACAGTTGGCCGCCATGGCGCCCGCTCCGCCGCTCCCGGGAAACCGGACCCTGGGCCTGGCATAGGTGCCTCCTTCGTAGGTGGAACACAGATTGCCATACATATCAATCTGCGCCCCGCCGATGAATGCATAGTCCGCATAGCCCCTCTGGGTCAGATCGAAGACGGCGCATAATCCTTTTGCATACACGGCATTGCGAAAAGCCCTCGTGTCACCGACGGACATAGGCATACCCTGATCAAGAATAGAAGCCAGGGACCCGGCCTCGAAGATTAGATTTATATTGGGAGCATGCGTCATCTGTGCGTGCATTGAGGCAATAATGGGCAGGCCCGTGCCGACAAATACAATTGTCTGGTCTTCAAGCACCCTTGATCCCGTATAAGCAATCATCTCATAGGGATTGATATCATCTGTTGTTGCCATATTCTTGGCCTCCTTATCTGTCCGAGTTATGGGCGCAAGAGCGCCGGATTCATCATTAAAGGACTATCGGCTGACCGCCGTCCATCTTCATCAACTGGATAAGTTTCTTATGAGGAACGACCTTTGCGATGAAATCATCCCATGTATCGCAGTTGAAGAAGTAATCGTCGTAGTATTTCTTGAGCCCGTCCCTGTTGCCCGTCTTGCGGAAATCATCACAAATGTTCCGGAACATGTGAAAATGTTCCATGTCGAACCAGTATGAGCCGTAGACCGCGCCCGGATAGGCGCCGAAGGGTTGATCACACACGGCATCCACCACCGGATAGGGGATCTCGGTCAGGTTGGGATATTTGCGAATAGTCATGTTGTCGATGATAACCTCGGTACTCAGGATTGTATGGACAGAGGCCATGGCGATTTCCGGGCACGTGCACAACGCCCCGAATATGCGGGAATTGCCGTACATGTCGGCTGCGCTCACGTGGACAATGCCGACATCCGGGTGACAGGCAGGGACAAGATATGTATTATCTCCAGTGAAGGGGCACTTGATCATAACGCCGCGGTTTACCAGTTCCATATCGGAACCGCCATGATCCCGCACCGGCAGGAACGGTACGCCCATTGCGCCGGCCCTGAACCTCGCTGACATGCCGTAGTTGGTATAATCATCGAGTTCAATCATGCCATTGCCTGCCAGATACCTCAAAAGCGGCGCTATCCCGATGATTTCATATCCCCACCAGGCAAGTTCAGCCCTCCTGACGGACAGGTGATCGGGGTTCACGATCATGGCACCTGCCAGCCACTCACAACAGATGGAATTCGACTGAAAGGAGAGAGTCAGGTCTCTGGCCCCCTTCTTCACAATATTCCAGATGATTGCCGTTGGAACGCGGGTGTTGACGAAACCGCCGATGCCGATGTTCATGCCATCTTTCACGTATTTCCCGACCGCCTCCTCGAGGGACATTCTCTTGTCAACGAGGCCTTTTACCTTTGCTACCGCCGCCGCCCTGGCCTGGTCGGGCGTGGCCCCCCAATACTCAAAGTTCTCTTTTCTGGCCCTTTGCTTATCGAGAATCTCCTTGTCAACCTGGGTTATCTCTGTGATCTTGGAATTGATCCCTGTTAACATCTGCTTCCTCCTCCATATTCAGATTTCAGGTTATACCAACCGCTTATTGTGCATTATAAAATCCCTTTTGTTTTTAGCGCGGCCACTGTTATCTCTTTGCGGAACATTTCATCGCCTTTCTTCTTTATCTCAAGGTTTGTTGCAAAGAACCATACTTGTCCCTTTGTTTCTACATATCCGACATACCATCCTTGTTGGGGGTTCCCCCTCATGGACCAACCTGTTTTAGCCCTGATGGTAAATCGCGGGTTCTCCTCGACGATCATAATCTTTTTCAGCAATTGTATATTATCCTTGCTGTAAGGGAGTGACTCCTTATAGAGTTTCTTGAGGAAGTTTATCTGCTCCCTGGCTGATATCTTCAGGTCACCTTCTAACCAGAAAGTAGTCACATCAGGGCCGGTCTTCTCGTTACCATACCCCAGCTTCCTAAGATGAGTTAAGTACTTCTCGTTACCGATACGCTGAGCAAGTTCCTGATAAAACCACACACATGATACTGAAAAGGCTGTTTCAAGAGTCTGATCTGTGTTCCATGCGTCAAATCCCTTATCTTTTCCGTCCCACTTGATGACTTCCTTTTCGTTTTTGATAGCTCCTTCTTCAAGGGCAATGAGCGTGTTGGGGATCTTGAATGTCGATGCTGGTATAAATCTGGCTTCAGAACATTGACTGTTGTGGACATAGTTCGTTGTGCCGTCAAGCGAAGAAATAACAATGGTTCCCTCTACGCCACGATCCTTAAACAACTTGGCAAGATCAGGATCGTCAGCATGAACATATCCGGCAACAAGAAAAATTACCGCCAGTGCGGCAACAAAGCTTAATACTGTTTGGGCATACTTCATATTCTTTCCTTACACACGGGTCAGCTACGCGATTGGCTCCAGCGATTCATTGGAACTTTTTTGCCTCTATTATTTTCCCCATGTTTTTGTTTTATTATATCTTCTATTCCGTTTTTTGTCTTTATTCTTCTCTCAACTTCCAATAAGAGGAAAGCTAACCAGTTTCAAGAACCTTCTTTATTTTGCTTCCCTGTACTCTATAAAAGACATTTTTAAAAAGGTTTCCATGCTTTCTTGCACGTTGCAAGAAAAATATATTTAATTATCCAAACCGCGGCCCCTATTGGTTTTACAGAGATATTCTGTTTAACGCCAACAGTTGGCGTTAACAC